>JBFWSI010000351.1:0-4861 GCA_050248455.1 Gammaproteobacteria bacterium
TCCGATCTGGCCCCGACGCCGGCGACACCTGGCAAGACGAAGCCGCCGGCATCGGCCTCGGTCATCGTCGCCTGTCGATCCTCGATCTCTCGCCCGCCGGCGCGCAGCCGATGCATTCGCAGGACGGGCGCTGGGTCATCGTGTTCAACGGCGAGATCTACAACTTCGCGCGGCTGCGCGCGGAGCTGGAGAAGCTCGGCGCAAGCTTCGTCGGCCATTCGGATACCGAAGTGCTGCTCGCGGGCTTCGTCGCCTGGGGTGTCGAGGCGACGCTGAAGCGCACGAACGGCATGTTCGCGATCGCGCTGTGGGATCGCGAGCGGCGCGAGCTGCACCTGGCGCGCGATCGGCTTGGGGAGAAGCCGCTGTACTACGGCTGGCATGGGCGGGCTTTCCTGTTCGCGTCCGAATTGAAAGCGCTGCACGCGTGGCCGGGCTTCCGGCCGGAGATCGATCGCGACGCGCTCGCGGCCTATCTGCGCCACAACTACATCCCCGATCCGCTTTCGATCTATCGCGGCTTCGCCAAGCTGGAACCCGGCACCTGGCTGACGCTGCCGGCGCATGCGCGACCGGGCGATCGGCCCGTGCCGCGTGCGTACTGGTCGCTGCTCGAGGTCGCCGCGCGCGGATGCGCCGCGCCGTTCGACGGCAGCGACGAGGAGGCCGTCGAGGCGCTCGATGCGACGCTGCGTCGCTCGGTCGCCGATCGCATGGTCGCGGACGTGCCGCTCGGCGCCTTTCTGTCCGGCGGCATCGATTCCTCGACCGTCGTCGCGCTGATGCAGGCACAGAGCGCGCGGCCCGTGCGCACCTTCAGCATCGGCTTCACGGTGCCGGCCTACGACGAGGCGCCGCATGCGCGCGCCGTCGCCGCGCATCTGGGCACCGATCACACCGAGCTCTACGTGAGCCCGGAGGAGACGCAGGCCGTCATTCCGCAGCTCGCGACGATGTACGACGAGCCGTTCGCGGACTCGTCGCAGATCCCGACCTATCTCGTCTCCGCGCTCGCGCGCCGGCACGTCACGGTCGCGATGTCGGGCGATGCGGGCGACGAGCTCTTCGCGGGCTATACGCGCTACACGGCCGCCGTCGGCCTGTGGCAACGGCAGGCGCGGCTGCCATCGGCTGTCCGGCGTGCCGCGGCAAGCCTGCTCGAGGCCGGACGTCCCGCCGCCTGGGATCGTCTCTTTCGGCTGCTGGGACCCGTGCTGCCCGCACGCTTCCAGCAGCAGATGCCGGGCGACAAGCTGCACAAGCTCGCGAAGCTGCTGACGATAGACGATCCGCTCGCGATGTATCTGCGGATGATTTCGCTGTGGCACGAGCCCGAGCGGGTCGTGCATGGCGCCCGGGAGCCGGCGACGATCATGGACATCGCGGCGCAGTTGCCGCCGGGCCTCGATTTCATCGAACGCATGATGGCGATCGACACGCTGCACTACCTGCCCGGCGACATCCTGACCAAGGTCGATCGCGCGAGCATGGCCGTCAGCCTCGAGGCCCGCGTGCCCTTCCTCGATCACGAGGTCGTCGAGCTCGCGTGGCGCATGCCGCTCGCGTTGAAGTTGCGCCGGAACACGGGCAAGTGGGTGCTGCGCGAAGTGCTCGCCCGCTACGTGCCGCGCGCGCTGTTCGAGCGGCCCAAGATGGGCTTCGGGATCCCGATCGACGCCTGGCTGCGCGGCCCGCTGCGCGACTGGGCCGAGACGCTGCTCGACGAGCGGCGCCTGCGCGAGGGCGGCTACTTCGATCCCGTGCCGGTCCGGCAGGTGTGGCAGGCCCATCTCGCGGGCGGCCAGAACCTGCAGTACCTGCTGTGGGGCGTGTTGATGTTCGAGGCGTGGCGGGAGCGGTTCGGGCGTTGAGACGGCGATTGCGCTCTTCGTAGCCCGGAAGAAGCGGCGCGTGGCGCCGCGGAATCCGGGAAGTCGCTGGCACGGCACCAACGGGAGGGCGATAAGCTCCGCCTTCACGCTCACGAGCGAGACTCAGCGCCATGAACGGCCAGCGGCCGTAACCCGGATTCCGCGCTACGCGCTCCTTCCGGGCTACGGGGAATCTCATCCGGTAGAATGCGCGGGCCTTTTCGCGAGCTCGATTTCTCTTGAACACCCTGCTCTACGTCGTCACGGAGGACTGGTACTTCTGGTCCCATCGCATCGATCTCGCCTGCGCGGCGCGGCGGGCGGGCTATCGCGTGCTCGTCGCCACGCGCTGCGGGGCGCATCGTGCGCGCATCGAGGCGCGCGGCCTCGAATGCGTCGATTTGCCGTTCGAGCGGTCGCTGCGCCATCCGCTGCGCGATCTGCGCCTGTTGTTTGCGCTGGACGCGCTGATCCGGCGTGAACGGCCCGTGCTCGTGCATCTCGTCGCCTTGAAGCCGATCCTGCTCGCAACGCTCGCGCTGTGGCGCAGGCCGCGCACGCGCTTCGTGCACGCGTTGACGGGCATGGGCTATCTGTTCTCGTCCAGCGACGGCTTCGCGCGCCGGCTGCAGCGCGCCGTGCGGCCGCTGCTGCGCGCGATCCTCACGCGCCCGAATTCACATGCGATCGTGCAGAACGAAGAGGATCGCCGCTTGCTCGTCGAGCTCGGCGTGCCGAGCGCGCAGCTGAGCTTGATCCGCGGCGCCGGCGTCGATCTCGCCCATTACGCGCCGCAGCCGGAGGCGAGCGGTCCACCGCTCGTGCTGCTCGCCGCGCGCATGCTGCGTGACAAGGGCATCGCCGAATTTCTTGCCGCCGCGCCGCGCGTGCACGCGCGCCATCCCGAGGCACGCTGCGTGCTCGTCGGCGGCGTCGATCCCGACAACCCGGCCGCGTATACCGCCAACGAGCTCGAAGCGGCTGCGCAGGCCGCCGGTGTCGAATGGTGGCGTCACCGCGAGGACATGGCGCCCGTCTACGCGCAGGCGACTGTGGTCTGTCTGCCGTCCTATCGCGAAGGCTTGCCGAAGGTTCTGCTCGAAGCGGCGGCGAGCGCACGCGCGCTGGTCGCGACCGACGTGCCGGGCTGCCGCGACGTCTGCCGACCCGATTTGAGTGGGCTGCTGGTGCCCGCGCGCGACGCGGAGGCACTCGCCGAGGCGATCTCGATGCTGCTCTCGGATCCGGCTTTGCGCGCGCGTCTCGCGCAGGGCGCCCGCACGCTGGTCGAACGCGAGTTCGCTGCGGACGCAGTGCACGCCGCGACGTTCGCACTCTACGCGCACCTCGGCGCCGGCCCGGCATGACGCGCGTCGTCGTCACCGGCGCAAACGGCTTCGTCGGTCGCCGCGTCGGCGCGCGCCTCGTCGGTGCCGGCCACGAAGTCGTCGCCGTCGTGCGCGACGCGCGTGCGCAGCTGCCGCCGGGTGTCGCACTGGCCGTGCAGGTCGGCGACCTCGACGCGCAGACCGACTGGCGGCGCGCGCTCGCGCCCGGCGACGTCGTCGTCCATCTCGCCGCGCGTGCGCACCAGGGTGACGATGCCGCGGCGCGCGCGGACTTCCGGCGCATCAACGTCGACGGCACGCGCGGGCTCGTCGAGGCGGCAGTGGCGATGCAGGTTGCGCAGGTCGTTTATCTCAGCTCGGCCAAGGTCTACGGAGAACGTTCGCTGCCGGACGCCGACGGCACACCACATGCCTATACCGTCGACGATGTCCCGCATCCGATCGGACCCTATGGCGAGTCCAAGCTCGCGGCGGAGACGCTGTTGCGCGAGCGCTGTGCGGCAGCGGGCATCGCTCTGACGGTGCTGCGTCCGCCGCTCGTCTACGGCCCGGGCAACAAGGCCAACCTGCACGCGCTGCTGACCGCCATCGCGCGCGGTGTCCCGCTGCCTCTCGCGTCGATCCGCAATCGCCGCAGCCTGGTGCACGTCGACAATCTCGCCGAGGCGATCGCACGTGCGATCGACACGGCGCGTGGGATCCGGCTCTACACCGTCGCCGACGTCGAGCTGTCGACGCCCGATCTCGTGCGCGCGCTGGCGCGCGGTCTCGGTCGCACGCCGCGGCTCTTGCCCTGCCCGGTCGGCGCGCTGCGCGTGCTCGGCAAGCTCGGCGGCAGAAGCGCGATGATCGAGCGCCTGACCGAATCGATGGTCCTCGAGCGCGCGCGCATCGTGCGCGAGCTGGACTGGCATCCGCCCGTCGCGCTCGAGCCCGCGATGCAGGCGATTGGAGAACGCTACCGGGAAGACGTGCAATGCCGCTGATCGTGCTGCTGGGCAGCTGTCTCGCGGCGGCCGTGATGACCGCGCTCGTGCGGCGCTATGCGCTCGCGCGCGCCGTCGTCGACGTGCCGAACGAGCGCAGCCTGCATACGGCGCCGACGCCGCGCGGCGGCGGCCTCGCGATCGCGCTCGCTGCGCTCACGGTGCACGCCTGGCTCGTCTTCGAAGGGCTGATCGAGCTTCGGACCGGGCTCGCCTGGGGGCTCGGCGCGGGTTTCCTCGCCGTGCTCGGCTGGGTCGACGACCATCGGCCGCTGGGCACGGCGCTGCGCTTCGGTGTGCAGACGCTAGTGATCGCCGCGGTGATCGCGAGCGGGGCAGGATCCCTCGGGGATTGGACCGTCGCCGGTGTGCTCCATGCCGTCGCCGCGATCGTCGCGCTGGTGTGGTTCGTGAACCTCTACAACTTCATGGACGGCGCCGACGGCCTCGCCGGCACGCAGTCGGTGCTGACGGCGCTGCTGCTCGCGACGCTCGCGCTGGGCGCCGGCGAGCGCGGCCCGGGCCTCGCGCTGCTCGCCCTGGGCGGCGCGAGCGCGGGCTTCCTTCGCCACAACCTGCCGCCGGCGAAAATCTTCCTCGGCGACGTCGGCAGCTATTTTCTCGGCGGCTATCTCGGCCTCTACCTCTGGCAGCA
>JBFWSI010000352.1:0-4859 GCA_050248455.1 Gammaproteobacteria bacterium
GAGCGCATGAACACGCGCGCATTGTCGGAGGCGCGATCCATGCGGATGCGATCGCCGAGGATCGCGCCCTTGCTGTAGGGGCTCGCGGGGTCGATCGCGAGCACCGCGACGTGGCTGCCGCGCGCGGCGCGGCGCTCGACGAGCGTGCCGACCAGCGTGCTCTTGCCGACGCCGGGCGGGCCGGTGAAGCCGATGCGGCGCGCGGCATGCGCGGGCGACGGCGGCGGGCTCGCCAGCATCTGCGCGACGCTCGCATTCGCGAGCCGCGAGATCTCGCGCGCCAGCTCGCGCCGCTCGTCGGCGGACAGCATGCGCTCAGCCCGCGTCGAGGACGCGCGCCATCTCGGCGAGCACCTCGTCGATGCGCTGGCTCGCGTTGAAGATGCCGGCGGCGCCGGCGTCGACCAGCGCGGGATTGTCCTCGTGCGGGATCGTGCCGCCGACGAAGAGCTTGACGTTGTCGGCCTTCGCCTCGCGCAGGCAGCGCGCGGTCTCGCGCACCAGATCGACGTGGCTGCCGGAGAGAATCGACAGGCCGACGGCGTCGACGTCCTCTTCGACCGCGACGCGCGCGATGTAGTCGGGCGACTTGCGCAGGCCCGTGTAGATCACTTCCGCGCCCGCGTCGCGCAACGCCAGCGCGATGACCTTGGCGCCGGCGTCGTGTCCGTCGAGACCGGGCTTGGCGATGAGGATGCGCTTGCCGGCGAGACTCATGGATGACCTCGTTGCTTCGATGCGCCGGTCACAGCCGGACGGGTTCCTGGAATCCGCCCCATTCCCGCTTCAAGGTGTCGACGATTTCGCCGACCGTCGCATAGGCGTGACAGCAGTCGACGATGTAGGGCAGCAGGTTCTCGCGCTCCGTGCACGCCGCGTCGCGCAGCCTGGCGAGGCTGCGCGCGACGGCCGCGTCGTCGCGCGTCTCCTTCAGCTTCGTGAAGCGCTCGATCACCTTGCGGCTGAGGTTCGGATCCAGGCGGAAGACTTCGCCGAAGTCGCTGGTCTGCTCCTCGTGGCGGAAGAAGTTCTCGCCGACGACGACTCTTTCGCCCCTGTCCGTGTCGAGCTTGCGCTGCAGGGCGCGGTGCGCGATGCGCGACTGCAGGTAGCCGTCCTCGATCGCGCGCACCGTGCCGCCATAGTCGTCGATCTCCTTGATGACCTTCTCCATCTCCTCTTCCATGCGATCGGTCAGCCACTCGACGTAGTAGCTGCCGCCGAGCGGGTCGACCGTGCGCGCGATGCCGCTCTCGTAGGCGACGATCTGCTGCGTGCGCAGCGCGATCTCGGCGCTGGCCTCGGTCGGGATCTGGAAGGCCTCGTCGTAGGCGCAGGTGAAGATCGACTGTGCGCCGCCGAGCACGGCGGCCATGTTCTCGATGCCGACGCGCACGATGTTGTTGAACGGCTGCTGTGCGGTCAACGAAGAGCCGCCGCAGACGACGCCGAAGCGGAACATCAGCGCCTTCTCGTCGGTCACGCCGTAGCGCGCCTTCAACTGCCGTGCCCAGTAGCGGCGCGCCGCGCGGAACTTGCAGATCTCCTCGAAGAAGTCCATGTGCACGTAGAAGAAGAAGGAGAGGCGCTTGGCGAAGTCGTTCGGATCGGCGCCGCGCGCGACGAGCTCGTCGACGTAGGCGAAGGCGTTCGCGAGCGTATAGGCGATCTCCTCGACTGCGGTGCAGCCGGCGTCGCGCACGTGGGCGCCGGCGATCGAAATCGGGTTGAAGCGCGGCGTCTGTTCGTTCGAATACAGAATGGTGTCCGCGATCAGCCGCATCGACGGTCGCACCGGGAAGATCCAGGTGCCGCGCGCGACGTACTCCTTGAGGATGTCGTTCTGGATCGTGCCGGTCAGCTTCGCGCGCGGAATGCCGCGCTTGTCGGCCACCGCGAGATAGAGCGCGTAGACGATCGCCGCGGTGCCGTTGATCGTGAAGGACGTCGACAGCTTCGAGAGATCTAGGCCGTCGAAGAGGATCTCCGCGTCCGCGAGGTTCGACAGCGATACCCCGACCTTGCCGACTTCGGCGCGAGCCATCGGATCGGTCGGGTCGTAACCGCACTGGGTCGGCAGGTCCAGCGCGACGGACAGGCCGGTCTGGCCCTGCGCGATCAGGAATTTGTAACGCTCGTTGGTCTCCTCCGCCGAGCCGAAGCCCGAATACTGGCGAAAGGTCCACAGGCGCCCGCGATAGCCGTTCTCGAAGATGCCGCGCGTGAACGGGAACTGTCCCGGCGCGCCGACGCGGGCGGCGTCGACCGCCTCCGACGTGGCGACTTCGGGCACCTCGATGCCGGAGGGCGTGGAATGCCCGGGCTGGGCCGGTTCGCGCGCGAGGTCCGCGGGCTGCGTCATTTGGCGCCTCCTGAAATGCGGGCCAGCACGGCTTCGGCGGCATCCCAATGGTCCTGGTGCAGCCAGGTGGCGAGGAGAGATTCGGTTTCGAGCTTGCGCAGACTCGCGGCATCGGCCCCGTTGCGCACGGCGCGGGTCAGTGCCTTGAACGCGCGCATTACCTGCGGCTTGCGCCGGACGATGGGTTCGAGGAAGTGGGCGGTGAACTCGGCGAAGGACAGGTCAGGCGCCGCGGCCGCGTCGGCGAGGCCGATCGCGAGCGCTGCCGGTGCATCGAGCAGATCGGCACGCGTCAGCAGGCGCAGGGCCTGCGCAGGGCCGACCAGGCGCACGAGATCCGCACCGCCGCCCCAGGCCGGCGAAATGCACAGCGTGCCCTGCACGAAGGCGATCCTGGCGTGATGCGCGAGGATGCGCATGTCGCAGGCGACCGCGAGCTCGGCGCCGCCGCCGAGGGCATCGCCGTTCAGCAGCGCGATGACGGGCACGGGGAAATTGCGGATGGCGTCGAGATTCGCGCTGGAGCGCAAGGTCATGCGCTCGACCGCGGCGGCCTCGCGCAGGCCGTCGAACTCCCTCAGATCGCCGCCGGCGGCGAAGCAGCGCTCGCCGGCACCCGTGATGGTCGCGGCGACGAGCGCCTCGTCTCGCGCATGTTCGGTGAATACGGCACCGATCTCGTCGAGCACCGCCTGCGACAGCGCGTTGCGCTTGTCGGGACGGTCGATCAACACGCGCAACAGACCGTCGGCGACGGTCACTTGGAGGTGGTTCAAGTTCATCGAGCCGGCCCGGCAGCAATAATGGAACGATCCGTATTGTTACGGGGTTTGGCGGAGGAGGTAAACCGGCGTTCGCCCTCCAATCGGGGGAGACGGGGTCCGCCTAAAAAGAAGCCGGCGGAGACGGGGTCTCAGCCGGCGCTGGGCATAGCAAAAATTGGTGGTGTTGTCGTTTTCGTCAGGGACTCTCTATGCGTGAACCTGCCGGTATTCCTTGATCAGCACTGCCATCTGGTCCTTCAGTAGCAGCTTCTCCTTCTTCAGGGTCTCAAGGCCGAACTGGTCCAGCGGGACTTCCTTTGCGTTGCCGTCGTGGACTTTCGACTTCAGCGCGCTGTACTTGTCGTAGAGCCGGCGGAACTTTGCACTGTCCACCAGCAGGGCGTCAACCGCATCTTGATCGAATTCGAACATCGGGCCTCCTGTACAGGGTTTCAGGCGTGATGCACTAGGAAAACTAGTCCACGGAACGGGTATCGGCAAGCCGCGGGATTCCCCCGGTTGAGGGAATTAACTATTTGTTTTTATTGGAAAGTATTTGTCGCGAAATGACCGCGACGAGGCCGGATGAGGGACCCAAGACGCTGATCGGCAACGGGTTTGGCGGGCCTGCCGTCAGCGCTCGCGGAAGGCGTCCGTGGCCTCGATCAGGGCGGCCGCGATGCCGGGCTCGAAGGCCGCGTGACCGGCGTCCGCGACGACCCTCAGCCGCGCCTGCGGCCACCGCCGATGGAGCTCCCAGGCGGTCTCCATCGGGCACACCACGTCGTAGCGACCCTGCACGATCACGCCCGGCAGATGCGTGATGCGGTGGACGTCCTCGAGCAGCTGCGCATCGCGCGCGAAGAAGCCGCGGTTGACGAAGTAGTGACACTCGATGCGTGCGAAGGCGAGCGCGAAGGCTTCGGCATCGAAGGTCTGCACCTGCTCCTCGTCGAGGATCAGGTGGCTCGTGCGCGCTTCCCACACGCTCCAGGCCCGCGCGGCGGCGAGACGCAGCGCCGGATCCTCGCTGGTGAGGCGTCGATGATAGGCGGCGATCAGATCGCCGCGCTCCGCAGCGGGGATCGGCGCGAGATAATCCTCCCAGGCATCGGGGAACAGCGCGCTCGCGCCCTCCTGGTAGAACCACTGCAGCTCGCGCCGACGCAGCGTGAAGATGCCGCGGAGCACGAGCTCCGTCACACGCTCGGGATGCGTCTCGGCGTAGGCGAGCGCGAGCGACGAGCCCCAGGAGCCGCCGAACAGCATCCAGCGCTCGATGCCGAGATGCATGCGCAGGCGCTCCATGTCGGCGACCAGTGCCCAGGTCGTGTTGTCGTCGAGGCAGGCATGCGGCGTCGACTTCCCGCAACCGCGCTGATCGAAGAGCACGATGCGATACGCCGCCGGATCGAAGAAGCAGCGCATGCGCGGATGCGTGCCGCCGCCCGGCCCGCCGTGCAGGAACACGACGGGCTTGCCGCGCGGATTGCCGCTCTGCTCGTAGTACACGCGATGCACGGGCGAGACCTGGAGAAAGCCGGCATCGAAGGCTTCGATCGGCGGATAGAACGCGGGCGTCGGCATGAATGTGCGGGGTTCTCTCTCGGGTGGTGAGGCAGGGTAATTCAACGTACCATCCAGCGCCAACGCGCGATCCTCACGCCGGGAACTCGACCATGGCGAACACCGCCGGGCGCCGCGAGCGTCTGCTCTTCCTCACCGGCAAGCTC
>JBFWSI010000353.1:0-4856 GCA_050248455.1 Gammaproteobacteria bacterium
ATGTCGCGCCAGGAAATCGCGAACTACCTCGCGGTCGCGGTGGAGACGATCAGCCGCCTGTTCACCGATCTGCAGCGCCGCGGGGTGCTCGAGGTGGACCGCCGGTTCATCCGCATCCGTTCCCTCGAGGGGCTCAATGACCTCGCGCACGAAGGCCGTGCCCTCGGCGTATCCCACGCCTGAGACGCCATGTTCGATACCGACGCGATGTTCTCCCGGAATCAGAGCGACGCGACGACGACCGTCGTGGTCGTCAATGCGGATCCGGTGGCGCGGCGCCGTCTCGTCGGAACGCTCGAGTCCCGCGGCCACCGTGTCATCGACTTCGCGAACGCGCGCGACGCGATCGAGGCGATGACACTGCCGCGGCGCACGGTGCTGCTGGTCGACCACGAACTCGAAGACATGAGCGGCGCCCAGCTCATCGACGAGCTCCGCGGTCGCGGCCTCCAGCTGCCGGCCATCATGACCGTGCCGATGCATGCGATTCAGATCGCCGTGCAAGCCATCCGCAACGGCGCCACCGACGTGCTCGAGGAGCCGCTCGACGACGCCGTGCTCGCCCAGTCCGTGCGCCTCGCCCTGGCGCGCGACGAGGACGAAGACCCTTCCGATCCTTCGTAGCGCCCGTCGGCGGCGCAGCGCATCCTCATGCGTCCGCGGCCGCTGGCCGGCCGTGCCCGATTCGATGCCGCGCGGCCATGGGGAGTTGAACCTGCGCTGCGCGCTGCCACGGAGAACACGAAGGGCCAGGCAGCGACGCTTTCTTCGCCGCTCTCGTAGCCCGGAAGGAGCGAAGCGGAATCCGGGAATCGGCGCACCGGCACCGCCGCGACATCGTCTTTCCCGGCAACCTACGTCCCTCGACCATGACTGGCCCGCCGCGACTTCGATCCTGGATGCCCGCGCGGGTATGACGGTGGCGCTCACGGCGCCAAGCCCATCAATCTCTTCTCCGTGTTCTCCGTGGCAGCGCGCAGCGCAAAGCCTTCCCTACCTTCGGTGTTCTCGTGGCCAATCGGACGCTCAGCGCCGGATCTGCTCGATGATGCGCCACTCCGGCGTTTCGATGTGGACGTGCCAGTGGCCGGGCGGGAGCGGCGCCATCGGCGCGCTGTAGCGGCCGGCGCCGTCGCGCGGCAGGTCGAGGCTGCGATCGAGGCCCGCGCGCGTGGCATGGATGAACGAGACCTTGAGGCCGGACGGGAAGGCGGCCCCGTGGGTGCTCGCGAGCTCGATCGTCACGCGATCGGGATCGAGCAGCACTTCGGCCTCGAAACCGGCGGCGAGCGCGGCGTCGTCCCGTGCGAGCACCTTGTTTATCTCGAGGCCTTTCTTGTAGTAGTCGTCGACGACCAGCCCGTCCCAGGAATGGATGGCGAGCATCAGCGTCGCGATGCCGCCGACGACGGCGGCGAGAGGGAAGGCGATCACGAGCCACACCAGCGGCTCGCGATGCCAGGGCAGTTTGCGTTGCACGGGTTCGTTCATTTGGCGGGTCCCAGGAACTTGGCTTCGGTGCTCACGGTGAGCGCGGGATCGTCTTCGGCGGTGATGCTGAAGTGCACCGGCGTGCTCGACGAGGGCAGGGCGGATTCGGCCGCGCGCAGCGCGATCGGCACACTGACCACCGCCCCGCTCGCGGCCTCGATGACGAGCCCGGGCTCGGCCGGCGCGAGGCCGTCGATGCCCTCGACGCTCAGCGTGTAGCGGTGCGTGGCGTCGTCCTTGTTGATCACCTTCAGCAGGTAGACGTTCTCGATCTTGCCGGCGGCCTCGCGATAGAGCTGATTGCGATCGTGCAGGACGTCGAGCCCTACGGCCACGCGCTGCGACAGCCGCCATGCGAACAGTGCGCAGAGCGCGACGAGTATCACGCCGTAGATCACGATGCGCGGCCGCAACACGTGGGTCTTGCCGCCGTCCAGCTCGTGCTGCGTGGTGTAGCGGATGAGGCCGCGCGGGTAGTTCATCTTGTCCATGACGTCGTCGCAGACGTCGATGCAGGCCGCGCAGCCGATGCAGTCGTACTGGAGGCCGTCGCGGATGTCGATGCCGGTCGGGCAGACCTGCACGCACATCGTGCAGTTGACGCAATCGCCGAGGCCCTGGAGCTTCGGATCGACGTTGGCCCGGCGCGAGCCGCGCGGATCTCCGCGCTTGGCGTCGTAGGAGATGACCAGCGTGTCCTTGTCGAACATCGCGCTCTGGAAGCGCGCGTATGGGCACATGTACTTGCAGACCTGCTCGCGCATGAAGCCGGCGTTGCCGTAGGTCGCGAAGCCGTAGAAGAACAGCCAGAAAGTCTCCCAGGGGCCGAGCGCAAAGCCGGCCAGGCCCACGGCGAGCTCGCGGGCAGGCGTGAAGTAGGACACGAACATGAAGCCCGTGAACAGCGAGAAGGCGATCCAGATCGCGTGCTTGGTCGCCTTGAGCCGGAACTTGCGCAGGCTCATCGGCGCCTGATCGAGCTTCATCTGCTGCTGGCGCGTGCCTTCGATCTTGCGCTCGATCCACAGGAAGGATTCGGTCCACACGGTCTGCGGGCAGGCATAGCCGCACCACAGGCGTCCGGCGAGCGCGGTGAAGAAGAACAGCGCGTAGGCCGCGAGCATCAGCAGGAAGGTCAGGTAGAGGAAATCCTGCGGCCACAGCGTGAGGCCGAAGAGATGGAACTTGCGCGCCGGCAGATCGAACAGCACGGCCTGACGGCCGTCCCACTGCACCCACGGCAGCAGGTAGAAGATGCCGAGGAGGACCGTGGCGGCGGTGACGCGTGCGGTGGCGAACAGGCCGTGCACCTGGCGCGGATAGATCTTGCGGCTCTTTTCGTAGAGCGCGTCGTTCGGGTCCGGCGCCGGCGGCGCGGACGATTTCAAGGTGGGATCGTAGCTGTTCATGGTGTTTCGGCGGGCTGCTCGGGCAGGCCGGTCGGAGGTGCGGCCGGAGGTGCCGGGTAGACGAAGAACACGGCGATCAGGGCGGAACTGGCCGAGAGCAGCCAGAACAGCAGAAAGCCGATGGTATAGGCGCCCAGCCGGCTGACTTCAGGAAAGCTGACGCAGTACTTCAGTTCCTGAGGGTCGATGGCGGAGAAGAAAGCGCCCGTCGCGACGCCGGCCATCAGGAAGGTGATCCACAGCACCGCAGCGACGCGCTGCGGTACCGGAATCCAGCCTGTCTTGTCCCATAGCGGCATCGCGGCGTGTTGCTCGAGCGCTCGTCTACTCGTGGTCGTCCGTGCGTCCCGGCTACTTCGAGGCGGCCTGGCCGCCGCCGAGACTCAGCACATAGGCCGCGAGCAGATGGACCTTGGCGTCCCCGAGGAGCTCGCCGTGGGCGGGCATCTGGCCGTTGCGGCCCTTGTCGATCGTCTCGGCGATCTTCTCCGTAGTGCCGCCATAAAGCCAGACGTCGTCGGTGAGATTCGGCGCACCCATCATCGGGTTGCCCTTGCCGTCCGGGCCGTGGCAGGCGATGCAGTTGGTATTGAACGCCTCGGCGCCGGCGGTGGCGGCCGCCTCGTCGGTGGTGCGGCCGGCGAGCTTCTCGACATAGGCGGTGACGTTCTTGACGCCGTCCGCGCCGATGATGGCGCCCCAGGCCGGCATCGCCCCCATGCGGCCGTTCGCGATCGAGGCCTTGACCGCTTCCGGCGTGCCGCCGTAGAGCCAGTCGCCGTCACGCAGGTTCGGGAAGCCGCGCGCGCCGCCGGCATCGGAGCCGTGGCAGGCCGTGCAGTAGGTCGAGAACAGGCGGCCGCCGATCTTCTGCGCTTCCGGATCCTGCGCGACCTGCGCCAGATCCTGGCCTGCGAACTTGTCGAACACCGGCGCGTACTTCGCGTCCGCCGCCGCGATCTCGGCCGCGTACTGCTCCTGCTGCGACCACGCCAGCATGCCCTTGTAGGCACCGAGGCCCGGATAGGCGGCGAGGTACAGTGCGCCCCACACGATCGTGATGTAGAAGAGGTTGAGCCACCAGCGCGGCAGCGGGTTGTTGTACTCCTCGAGGTCCTCGTCCCACACGTGGCCCGAGGTTTCGACCGGCCCGGTGCCCGTGCGACGCGCGGACAGCACCCACGCGAGATACAACAGGGCCACGAGGCTCACCACCGTGACGACAGCGATGAAGATGCTCCATCCGCCGCTCGTGAAATCAGCCATGACGCTACTACTCCAAAGACTCGTTTAATCCGCCAGTTCGTCGTCCGCTTCGAGCGGGATGCGCGCGGCCGTTTCGAAATCGGCCTTCTTCGCGCCGCTCCAGGCCCACAGGCCGATGCCGGCCATGAGCACGCAGACGACTACAGTCCAGGTCGAAAAGATCGCGCTGATGATTTCGTTGTTCATCGCTTGAATCTCACCGCAGTGCCGAGGCCCTGCAGGTAGGCGATGACCGCTTCCATCTCGGTCTTGCCCTGGATGGCCGCCGGCGCCGCCGCGATTTCCTCGTCGGTGTAGGGAACGCCGACGGCACGCAGCGCGCGCATCTTGGCCTGGATGTCGTCGGCGCCGATCTGGGTCGTCTCCAGCCACGGATAGGCCGGCATGATCGACTCGGGCACCACGTCGCGCGGATTGTTGAGGTGCACGCGATGCCACTCGTCGCTGTAGCGACCGCCGACGCGCGCGAGATCCGGCCCCGTGCGCTTCGAGCCCCACTGGAACGGATGGTCGTAGACGAACTCGCCGGCCAGCGAGTAGTGGCCGTAGCGCTCGGTCTCCGCGCGGAACGGACGCACCATCTGCGAGTGGCAGGTGTAGCAGCCTTCGCGCACGTAGATGTCGCGGCCGCTGAGCCGCAGCGGGTCGTAGGGCTTGACGCCCTCGACCGGCTCGGTCGTCGAGTGCATG
>JBFWSI010000354.1:0-4849 GCA_050248455.1 Gammaproteobacteria bacterium
TAGCGCGGCTGGCTCGCCAGCGGGGTGCGGTGTTGGGTGGCTAGGTTTGGCGCATACATCTAAACAATTGTCCAATCGGGCCCGGGGGGGCTGGAGCCGCGGACTTTTGTGTGGTGTCCAAACAATATCTAGCTCTTCTGCTGCGGGGGGCCCGCTGGTAGCCCATATATTGTTGGGACACGACACTAGCATGCCCGCCGCCGCGCGCGCGGCGCACGCCGGCGAGTGTCAGACGCCGGCGCCGACGCGTGTCGCCACCGCCCACGCGAGCGCAATCGCGGCCGCGGTGCCGAGCACCAGTCCGAGGCTGCCGGCCCAGCCGTGACGACCCGTCAACTCATCCTCGTGCCGTGCGGCGAGCAGGAAGGGTCGATCGCCGAGCGGCGGCCGCGCCAGCAGATCGACCGCGGGCGGCGCGTGGGCGCTCGCGGCGCGCGTGCGTGCGACTTCGGTCGCGGCCGCGCGTCGCGCCTGCTCCCACTCCGTGGCGTCGATCTCACCGTCGCGATCCGCATCGAAGCGCGCGAGCAGCGCCGCGCGATCGGATTTCCATTCGCGCAGCAGTGCGGCGACATCCGCATGGGTGTCGGCCGGCGTCGCCGCGCCGCCGTGCGTACGGAAGAAACCGAGCGCGTAGAGCGGCGCGCCGATCTCGATCAGCTCCTCGCGATAGCGATAATCCCCGCCGCTCGCGAACAGCCACGACCATCGCCCGCGGCGCGGGCCCGGCAGCCGCGGCGGCACGCGCGTGTTGCCGTACCAGACCTGCGTGGCCGACGGCGTGACCGTCGCGCCTTCGGGATCGATCGCGCAGCGGCCGCTGTCGTCGTCGAGCATGAACAGATGCGTGCTCTCGCCGCCGTCGATGCGCTGCCAGCGGGCGCGATCGTGACCGCGCCGCCCGTGCTCGCGGCGTTCGACGCTGTACCGGTACCAGCAGCAGCGGCGGCCGCTCAGCGGCGCGACGATGGGCTCGCCGTCGAATACCCGCGCGGTGCCGACCAGCTCGACATAGCCCTGCGCGGCCGCGCGCAGACGCGAGGTCGGCGTGTCTTCGATGAGGCGCTTGTGCGAGAGCGTGCGGCAGGCGTGGAACAGCAGCGCGCCGGCCGCGAGACCGGTGACGCTCGTCGCGATCCAGAACTCGCCGCCCGGGCTCGTCGCGATGGCGCGCGCAAGGGCATCGAGCATCGCGGCTCAGGTGAACAGCGAGCGGAGATCGACGTCCCTGGTTTCGTCGGCCGAGAAGCTCAGCAGCGGGTGGGCGACGAACGCGAACAGCCGCGCGACGATCACGTCGGGAAACTGCTCGATGCGCACGTTGTTCGCATTCACCGAGTCGTTGTAGAGCTCGCGCCGATCCGCGATCGCGTTCTCGAGCGCGGTGATGCGCTCACGCAGGTGCTTGAACTGCTCGTCTGCTTCCAGCTCGGGATAGTTCTCGGCGAGGGCGAAGAGCTGGCCCAGGCCCTGACGCAGCGCGGCCTCGGCCGGACCGAGCTTCGCCACGTCGCCGACGTCGCGGGCGCTGAACACGGCGGAGCGCGCCGCGATCACCCGCTCCAGGGTTTCCTTCTCGAAACCCATGTACTGGCGGCAGACTTCGACCAGCTTCGGCAGCTCGTCGTGACGCTGCTTCAGCAGCACGTCGATGTTCGACCACGCCTTCGCGACGCTGTGCTTCAGGTTGACGAGGCCGTTGTAGATCAATACGCCGTAGAACAGGGTCACCGCGACCAGCGCCAGCAACACGATCATTCCGATGCTCATGCTCGTTGATTCCTGTCCGGCGGCCGCGTGTCGGCCGCATGAGACGACGATTCGGCAATCCGCGGCGATGTCGGCGCCGCGAGGTGCGTGGCACACTACCCCGACATCCATTGTCCAGCCGGTCCCGCCGGCCGCGTCCGAGGTGACCTACATGAAAGGCGACGTCAGCGTTATCGACTATCTGAACAGGATACTGAAGGGCGAGCTCACCGCCATCAACCAGTACTTCCTGCACGCGCGCATGTTCCGCAACTGGGGCTTCCGCGCCCTCGACGACTACGAATACCGGGAATCGATCGACGAGATGAAGCACGCCGATCGCCTCATCGAGCGCATCCTCTTCCTCGAGGGCCTGCCGAATCTGCAGAGCCTGGGTGCGCTGCGCATCGGCCAGCACACCGAGGAGATCTTCCAGGCCGATCTCGCGCTCGAGAACGAGGCCATCCCGCTGCTGCGCGAGGCGATCGCCCACTGCGAGAAACTCGGCGACTACGTCACGCGCGAAATCCTCGAAGACATCCTCGAGGGCGAGGAAGGCCACGTCGACTGGCTGGAGACCCAGCTGTCCCTGATCCAGACGCTCGGTCTCACGACCTACCTGCAGGGCAAGGTCGACAAGTCCTGAGCTGCCTGTCCCAGCCGACCGGGGCGCGCGGCCCGGCCGGAACGTGAACGGGTCGACATGTCGCCCGCCATCCGCATCTTGATAATGGTTCTCATTAGTTCTAGGATTCGCATCGTAGCGGAGAGCCTTGTCATGTACGTCTGCATCTGCAATGCCGTGACCGATCGCGATATCCGGAAGGCCGTCGAACAGGGCGCCTATTCGCTCGACTGCCTGCAGGAAAAGCTTGCCGTATCGACCTGTTGCGGGCAGTGCTCCGACAACGCCACGGCCTGCCTCGAGCGCGTCCTCGGCGAAGTCGAAGCGCCCGTCGGCGCCTGAGCGCGGCCCGGCGCCTTCAGACGATTTCCAGCGCCAGCGGCGCGAAGTCCCCGTCCTCGAACACGAAGCTGCCAAGCGCCGGCCCGGTGCCCTCGGCCAACGACACGATCAGATACGCCACCCCCGGATAGGCCGCGAGCGCCCGGTCGCGGGCGGACGGGGTTGCCGGTCCCACCGGATGCGAGTGATAGATGCCGACCAGCGTCTCGCCGCGTTCGCGCATGCTGCGCATCGCGCGCAGCTGTTCGCGCGGATCGGCCAGGAAGTCGTGCGCGGGCTCGTCGGCGACGTTGAGGAGCGGATAGCAGCGCGTCGCGAGCTCGTCCCGCCCGCCAAGCAGTCCGCATACCTCGAGAGCCGGGCTGGCGCGCGCCCGCGCGATCAATTCGGCGTGCAGCGCAGCCGGCAACCGCAGCTGCGTCAGCCGCGGGGCACGGTCGAACAGACCGGGCATTGCGGGTCGCGCCGGAAACGCAGCGTGCGCCATTCCATCTGCAGGCCGTCGAAGACCAGCAATCGACCTTCCAGCGGCGCCCCGATGCCCATCAGCACCTTCATCGCCTCCAGTGCCTGCACGCTGCCGACGATCCCGAGCAGCGGCGCGACGACCCCCGTCTGCGCGCAGGTTTCGTCGGCGCCGGCGCCGTCCTCGTACAGGCAGCGATAGCAGGGGCTGTCGCCCCGGCCGGGAAAGTAGACGCTGATCTGGCCTTCGAAGCGAATCGCGGCGCCCGATACCAGCGGCTTGCGCTGGCGCAGGCAGGCGGCGTTGAGGCCGAAGCGGGTCGGGAAGTTGTCGGTGCCGTCGACGACGAGATCGACGTTCGCGACCAGCGCGTCGAGCGCCGCGCCCTCGAGCACGCGCGTCTCGATCTCGACGACGGTGTCCGGATTCAGCGCGAGCAGCTTCTCGCGCGCCGACTCGACCTTCGGGCGGCCTAGATCGCGCGTGAGGTGAATGATCTGCCGCTGCAGGTTGGACAGCTCGACGGTATCGAAATCGACCAGCACGAGGCGGCCGACGCCGGCCGCCGCGAGATAGAGCGCGACCGGCGAGCCGAGGCCGCCGAGGCCGAACACCGCGACGCTGGCTGCGAGCAGCTTCTGCTGGCCGCCGACGTCGATCTCCGGCAGCAGGATCTGCCGGCTGTAGCGCAGGAGGCGGGTGTCGTCCATGGCGGGGCAGTATGGGCAGCAGGGGCGGGCCCGACAATCGGACCCACCCGCCGCGACGCTTCAGATCCCGCCCGCGCGCCCCGCGCTGACGCGCTCGTGGCCGGCGAGATCGCGCTGCGTGACGAGATCGCGAAAGCCCGCCTGCGCGAGCAGGCGCCGTACCGCCGACGCTTGCGTCGCACCGTGCTCGAGCGCGAGCCAGCCGCCGGCGCGCAGGCAGCGCCGCGCGTCGACGACGAGGCGCCGGATCACGGCCAGGCCGTCGGCGCCGGCGGCGAGCGCATGCCGCGGCTCGTGGCGCAGCGCGCGCGTGAGATCCGGCCAGTCGTCCTCGACATAGGGCGGGTTCGACACGGCGAGCGCGCACTCGTCCGTGTCGAACACGGCGAGCAGATCGCTCTCGCGCAGCGTGACGCGGCCCGGCGCGAGGCGCGCGGCGTTGCTTGCGGCGACGGCGAGCGCCGCCGCCGAGTCGTCGACGGCGAGGATCTCGCGCGCCGGCAGCTCCCGCGCGAGCGCCACCGCGATCGCGCCGCTGCCCGTGCCGACGTCGACGATCGGTCCGGACGGCGCGCGCGCGGCGAGCGCGAGCGCGGTCTCGACCAGCAGCTCCGTTTCCGGTCGGGGCACCAGCACGCGCGAGTCGACCTCGAAATCCAGCGACCAGAATTCGCGATGACCCGTGAGATAGGCAATCGGCACGCCGTCGACGCGACGCGCGACGAGGGCACGCAGGGCGTCGAGCGTGGGCGCGTCGAGCGCGTGCTCGCGTTCGCGCAGCAGACCGGCGCGATCGAGCCGGAGCAGATGAGCGAGCAGCAGCTCCGCCTCGAGCCGCGAGCCCAACGCCGTCGCGGCCGCGGCCAGCGCCGCGCCGAGCCTCGTGCCGGCCGCCAGCGGCGACAGCGGCGCAGGCTTCATCCCTCGGCCGCCATCTGCGCCATCAGATCCGCCTGG
>JBFWSI010000355.1:0-4830 GCA_050248455.1 Gammaproteobacteria bacterium
CACGCGCGCGGGCGTGCCCGCCGCGTGGTCGACCACCGCGCGCGCACAGCCATCGTCGTGATGGCAGAGCGCAAGCATCTGCTGCGCGCGCGTCCGCCGTTTCGCAAATAAGCCCATCGGTCCCCCGAGAACGGGAAGGCCTGCCGCGCGCTGCGGCGAAGTGCGGCCCTCCGTCGAAGGGTTTAGCGGCAGTGCGGGCGGGAGATTGAGACGCGGATCGCAGTGTCGAGGGTGATGCGCGTCACAGCGCGCTGCGAGCCGCCCGGCCGCGCAGGCTCAGCGCCGCCAGGTGCGATCTTCCGCGCCCGGCTCGCGCGCCATCAGCGCGGCAACGGCGGTGGCGGGCGTCGTGCGCCCGGCGAGCACCGCGGCAACCTGCTCGACGATCGGCACCTCGACACGCAGGCGGGCGGCGAGCGCGGCGACGGCGGGCGCAGTCGCCGCGCCCTCGACCAGCCCGATGTCGGCAGCCGCGACGTCCGGCGAGGCACCGCGGCCGAGAGCGAGCCCGTAGCGGCGATTGCGCGAGAGATCGTCGGTGCAGGTGAGGACCAGATCGCCGAGGCCCGACAGGCCCATGAAGGTCTCGGCCCGTGCGCCGAGGGCGACCCCGAGCCGCGCGATCTCCGCGAGGCCGCGCGTGATTAGCGCCGCACGCGAATTCGCGCCTAGCCGCAGCCCGTCGCCGATGCCGGCCGCGATCGCGAGCGCATTCTTGACGCTGCCGCCGACGGCGACGCCGACGAGATCGTCGCTCAGATAGGGACGGAAAAACGCGGTATGGAAGGCGCTGAGCAGGGTCGCGCCGAAGTCGGCATGGTCGGCGGCGATCGTCACCGCCGCCGGCCGGCGCTCGGCGACCTCGCGCGCGAAGTTCGGGCCGGACAGCACGGCGACGTCGACGCTCGCGCCGAGTTCCTCGCGCACGACCTCGTGGACGAGGCGCCCCGTCGCGCGCTCGAGCCCCTTCGCGGCGCAGACGATGCCGCGCACCTGCGGGGCGGCAGCAGTGAGCAGGCGGCAGATCTCGCGCGTCGTCTGGCAGGGCGTCGCGAGCACCGCCTGCGTGCAGTCGGCCGGGACCGCGGCAAGCTCTTCGACGATACCGAGCGAGGCGGGCAGGCGGATGCCGGGCAGGTGGCGTGCGTTCTCACGCGCCGCGTCGAGTGCCCGCAGCGCCGCCGCGTCGCGTCCCCACAGCAGCACGCGGCGGCCGCCGGCGGCGAGCACGCTCGCGAGCGCCGTGCCCCACGCGCCGGCGCCGAGCACCAGGAACGCGGGGTCGCTCATCGCGCCGTCGGCCTCAGTGTTTCTGATCGCCGGCCGCGGTACGGCGGCGCTGGACTTCCTGCGCGTAGAGCGCATCGAAGTTGACCGGCGAGAGCAGGAGCTGCGGGAAACCGCCCTTGGTGACGATGTCGCAGATCGCTTCGCGCGCGAACGGGAAGAGGATGTTCGGGCAGGCCGTGGCGAGGATCGCCGGCAGATGCTGCTCGCCGAAACCCGAGATGTTGAAGATGCCGGCCTGCTGGACCTCGACGAGGTAGATCACGCGCTCGTCCTGCTTGACGGTGCAGGTCACCGTCAGCACCACTTCGTGCACGTCCTGGCCGAGGCTGTTGGCGGCGTTCGCGAAGTGCAGATCCAGCGCAGGATTCAGCTGTTCGGTGAAGACCTTCGGCGCGTGCGGCGCTTCGAAGGACAGGTCCTTGATGTAAATCTTCTGGATGCCCAGCTGACCCTGGACCGCGCCCTGGGTCGCCTGTTCGTTTTCATTCGCCATGGTGGTTTGCCCCTTGGTATTCGATGCAGAGTCCGGACGGCTATTTGCCCGTGATCACCGGCAACTGTTCGCCGCGCCAGGCGGACAGACCGCCCCGCAGGTGATGGACCTTGGCATAGCCGAGCTTGCGCAGCGACTTCACGGCGCCGCCGGCCTGGGCGCCGGATTCGCAGTAGAGCAGCAGCGGTCGCGCCTTGTATTTCTCGAGTTTCGCCCCGCCGGCCGCGATGTCCTGCAGCCCGACGTTGACGGCATTGATGATGTGGCCGGCGCGGTATTCCGCCTCCGGCCGCAGATCGACCGGCAGCGCTTCCTGCTGATTGAGCATCAGCACCGCCTGCTGCGGCGACAGCGCGCCGGCGCCGCCGCCCTGGAAGATCGTGATCACGAGGGCGACCAGTACACCCGCGAACGCGGCGACGAGCGCCAGATGGTTACCGATGAATTCGATGAGCTGCGCCATGCGCGGGAGTCCGTCCGTCGGCTGAATCTCGAGTGGCAGCCGGGCTACGTCACGCAGGGTGTCGGGCCGGGCCGGCGAGGGGGCGTATGGTACACTCAAAATTCGATGCGCCGCACGACGATACCGGCCCGCGCACGCGGCGCGCAACCGCCCTGCGCGGCGCGCCGCGCGATTTTTGTTCCTGCCGCAACGTAGAGAAGAGTCGCCCATGGCCCAGGTCCCGCATCCCGTCCTGCTCGTCGTCCTCGACGGCTGGGGATACACCGACGAAACGCGCTTCAACGCGATCCATGCCGCCCGCACCCCGCACTGGGACAGCCTGTGGCAGACGAGTCCGCACACGCTGATCCGCTGTTCGGGACTCGACGTCGGCCTGCCGGACGAGCAGATGGGGAACTCCGAGGTCGGGCACATGCACCTGGGTGCCGGTCGTCTCGTCTACCAGGACTACACGCGGATCTCCAAGGCCGTCGCCGACGGCGATTTCTACGCCAATCCCGTGTTTCGCGACGCCTTCGAGCTCGCCGCGAAAACCGATCGCGCCGTGCACCTGCTGGGCCTGCTGTCGCCGGGCGGCGTGCACAGCCACGAGACGCACACCGTCGCGCTCGTCGATCTCGCGCGCCGCTGCGGCGTGCACCGCCTGTACGTGCACGCCTTCCTCGACGGCCGCGACATGCCGCCGAAGAGCGCCGCGCCGTCGCTCGAATTCGTCGCAGGCCGCTGCGCGGAAATCGGGCTGGGCCGCATCGCGAGCCTCGTCGGCCGCTATTACGCGATGGATCGCAACAAGGCCTGGGACCGGGTCCGGGTCGCCTACGAGTTGATCGTCGACGGCGTCGCCCTGCATCACGCGCCGACGGCGCTCGCCGGCCTCGAGGCGGCCTACGCCCGCGGCGAGACCGACGAGTTCGTGACCGCGACCGCGATCGGCGAGCGCGTCCGCGTCGAGGACGGTGACGTCGTGGTGTTCACGAACTTCCGCGCCGACCGCGCCCGCCAGCTGACGAGCGCGTTGACCGCCGCCGACTTCACGCAGTTCCCGCGCGCGCGGGTCCCGCGGCTCGGCCGCTACGTCGCGATGACGGACTACGGCGCGCAGTTCGATCTGCCGATCGCCTTCCCGACCGTCGATCTGACCAGGACCTTCGGCGAGATCGTCGCCGCCCACGGCCTGCGCCAGCTGCGCATCGCGGAGACCGAGAAGTACGCTCACGTCACGTTCTTCTTCAACGGCGGCCAGGAAGCCCCGTTCGCCGGCGAGGATCGCATTCTCGTGCCTTCGCCGAAGGTCGCGACCTACGATCTGAAGCCCGAGATGAGCGCGATCGAAGTCACCGACAAGCTCGTCGCCGCGATCGAGAGCAGGGACTACGACGCGCTGATCTGCAACTACGCGAACGCGGACATGGTCGGCCACACCGGCGTGTTCGACGCCGCCGTCCGCTGCATCGAGACGCTCGACGAGTGCCTCGGCCGGCTCGTCGACGCCTGCCGCCGGACCGGCACCGAAATGCTGATCACGGCCGATCACGGCAACGCCGAGCAGATGCGCGCGACGCCGGAAGCGGCGGCCGAGCCGCACACCGCCCACACCAGCAACCTCGTGCCCTTCGTCTACTTCGGCCGCGCCGCCGACATCGCGCCCACCGGCCGCTTGAGCGACGTCGCGCCGACGATGCTCGCGTTGCTGGGTCTGCCGCAGCCGGCGGAGATGAGCGGCAAGCCGCTGGTGCACGTCAAGCCCGCCGCCCGCCACGCCGTGGCCTGAAGCCGCGCCCGCGCGCGGCGCGGCCGGACACCGGCGCGGCGCCGACCACTCGTCCGAATCGACGCGGAGGCCGCGTGCCGGCGCGTGTCTGCGCGCGGAATTCCTGCATAATGACGCGGCGCCCACGTCCGCGGCGCGCCTAGCCTGGTGTGCATCACACTGCAATGAAATACCGCCTGTCCGTCGCCGTGCTGGCCGCCCTGCTCGGCGGCTCCCTCGCTCCCGACCTCGCCGCCGAGGAAACCGTCCCGACCGTGCCCGCCACCCCGGCCGCACCGGCCAATCCGGCTTCTCCCGGCGCTGCGATCACGGTGCCCGCGACTCCCGCCGAGACGATGCCCGAGCCGATCCCGCTCGACGACATCCGCCTGCTGGTCGAGATCTTCCACAAGGTGAAGAGCGACTACGTCGAGCCCGTGACGGACAAGCAGCTCATCGACAACGCGATCAAGGGCCTGCTCGCGGGTCTCGATCCGCATTCGACCTATCTCGACGCCGAGGCTTACGAAGAACTGCAGGAAGGCACGACCGGCGAGTTCGGCGGGCTCGGCATCGAGGTCGGCACCGAGGACGGCTTCGTGCGCGTGATCGCGCCGATCGACGACACGCCGGCGAGCCGCGCCGGCGTGCAGGCCGGCGACACGATCATCAAGCTCGACGACACGCCGGTGAAGGGCATCACGCTGAACGAAGCGATCAAGAAGATGCGCGGCAAGCCGGGCACGAAGATCTCGCTCACGCTGCTGCGTGACGGTGTCGAGAAGCCGATCGAGCTGACGCTGGTGCGCGACGTGATAAAGATCCGCAGCGTGC
>JBFWSI010000356.1:0-4823 GCA_050248455.1 Gammaproteobacteria bacterium
CATCCGCGACAAGGAGCGCAGGGTCGTCGCGTCCTTCGCGCGCGCGATCGCCGCGGTGCATCCCGGCCTCGCCCAGACCCGGCTCGAGAAGCCGCTGACCATGCTGCTCTTCGGCATGATCAACTGGATGTTCACCTGGTTCCGCGAGGACGGCGCGCTGGGCTACGACGACATGTCGCGGCTCGTCACCGAGTTCGTCGTCGGCGGCCTCGAGCGGGTGGCGTCGGCGAATCAGGGATTCTCGTAGCCCGGGTGCAGCGTAGCGGAACCCGGGATCGTCGGATCCAAGCGCCGGGTCTCCCGCTTTGGATGCGCCGCTCCCGTAGCCCGGAAGGAGCGGTGCGCAGCACCGCGGAATCCGGGCTACGAGGACTGCACTCTCGGAATCCTTGGGTGGCGATGTTGGGCTTCCTGCGTCGGCAACCTACGGCCCGACTCCGCAACCATCATGCCGACTCGCCGAAGATCCCGGGTTCCGCTACGCTGCACCCGGGCTACGAAGATCATGAGCCGGAGGGCAAGCATGCTGCACGTCTTCTACTTCATCACCCGCAAGAAGAGCCTCGACGACGCGGCCTTCCACCGCTACTGGAAGGAAGTCCATGGACCGATCGTGAAGAAGATCGGCGCGCTGAAGCGCTACGTCCAACTGCATCGCGTGCCGTTCCCGAACCAGAACTCGCCCTACGACGGCGCGGCCGAGGTGTGGGTCGAGAACGAGGCGGCGTTGGACGCGATCATGCGCGATCCCGCCTATCTCGACGGCGCGCTCGCCGACGAGCCGAACTTCATCGACATGTCCTGCACCGAGTGGCTGACGGCCGAGGACCACGTCTTCATCGACGGCGCGCCGCCGCCGACGGCGGTCAAAATGGTGTTTCCGCTGAAGCGCCAGCGGCATTTCTCGCATGCGGAAGGCAAGCGCTACTGGCTCGACGTCCACGGCCCGATCGTCGCCGCGGTGCCGGGCCTGTGCCGCTACGTGCAGTCGCACACCATCGACGCGGCGTATCGCTACGCCGAGCCGCGCTGGGACGGCGTCGCGCAGCTGTGGCTGGACGGCGTCGCGGCGGTGGAGAAGATGCTCGTCGATCCCGCCTTCAAGGAGGTCGCCTGGGCCGACACCGTGAAGTTCGTCGACATGAAGACGATCGAGAGCTTCGTCGGCGAGGAGCACGTCGTCATTCCGTGACGCTGCGTCGCGCGCCGGTGCTCACAGCACCTGCTGCGCCAGCCCCTTGGCGCGCGCGAAATCGGTCTTGCCGCTGCCGAGTTTCGGTACTTCCGGCACTTCGCGGTATTCGGACGGAATCGTCAGCGGGTTCGCGCCGCTGTCGAGCAGGGCCTTGCGGATCGTCTCGCCGTCGGCCGCGCCGCCGGCGACCAGCAGCACGATCTGCTCGCCCTTCCTCGGCTCCGGCAGGTTCACCGCGCAGACGTCGAGCTCGGGATCGCCGAGCACGCGGCGCACCTGCTCCTCGACCGCGGTCAGGCTCACCATCTCGCCGCCGAGCTTCGCGAAGCGCGAGTAGCGATCGACGATGGTGAGGAAGCCGTCCTCGTCGAGATGGCCCTTGTCGCCGGTCTTGTACCAGCGCGTGCCGTCGCGCTCGACGATCACCTGCGCCGTGCGCTCGGGATCGCCGAGATAGCCGAGCATCACCTGCGTGCCGCCGATGAGGATCAATCCGTCCTCGCCGGTCGGCAGCTCCTGCAGCGAATTCGGATCGACGATGCGGAAGCTCGAGCCCGGCAGCGGCATGCCGACGGTGCCGGGCTTGTTGTTCTCCTGCACCTTCCAGAAGGTCGTGTCGAGGCGGTCGGGCAGGTTCGTGCTCGCGACGGGCGTCGTCTCGGTCGCGCCGTAGCCTTCGTAGATCTCCTTCGCGAACTTGATCTTGAAGGCCTCGCGCACGTCGCTCGCGAGCTTCTCCGCGCCGGCGACGACGATGCGCAGCGACTCGAACATCAGATGATGCACGCGCGGGTTCTTGGTGTAGAGCCGCAGGAAGGTCGAGGTGCCGAAGAGTATCGTGCCGCGGTACTCGGCGACGGCCTTGCCGATCGCGACCGCATCGGTCGGATCCGGATGGCAGATCGTCGGGATGCCTTCGACCAGCGGCATCAGTGTCGCCGCCGTCAGGCCGAAGGCGTGGAAGATCGGCAGCGTCGCCATCAGCACGTCGTTGTCCTCGGTGTTGAGCACGTCCGAGATCTGCTTGATGTTCGCCATGATGTTGCGATGGGACAGCATCACGCCCTTCGGCACACCTTCGCTGCCGCTCGAGAAGAGGATCGCCGCCGGGCTCTCGAGCGGCACGCGCTTCATGTAGAGCAGCTTCAGCAGCCAGCCCGGCAGCAGCGCCGCCTGCAGCAAGGTCACGACGCGCCGCGCCTGCGAAATCTGCGGCTGGAAGTCCTCGAGCGGATAGACCGTCGCGCCGGCGACGAGCGTGCGACCGTCGATGCCGCGTTTCTCGAGGCGATCGAGGAAGCGCGTCGAGGTGAACACGGTGCGGATGCCGGCTCGCTCGATCGCCGCCTGCGTCGCCTCGACGCTCGCGGTGTAGTTCAGGTTGACCACGGTCTTGCCGAGCATCAGCGCCGCGAGGTTCGCGATGGCCCCGCCGTTGCTGGTCGGCAGCAGCAGGCCGACGTTCTGCTCGCGACAGCGCCGGCGCATGCAGCGCGAAATCAGGATGACGCCGGTGATGAAGCGCCAGCCCGAGAGCCCACCGCTCAAGGTGTCGGCACAGACCATGTCGCCGCCCATGCGCTTGGCGGTCGTGAGCCAGGCGCTGGGGATCGTGTCGAGCCGCTTCGTGTAGCGCTCCCAGGCTTCGATCGAGAGGTCGAACACGCGTCGCTTGACCTGCTCGGCCGGCAGGCTCAGCGGTTGCTGCGGGCCGAAGGCGCAGATGATCGTGCGCCGGATGCCGCCGCGCCGAAGCACGCGCAGCCGCGCGCTCGAGCGCGAGAAGCTGCTGCCCCACAGGCCGCGCAGGTAGAACGGCACGATCACGCCGCTCGCGTCCTTCGCCGCGGTCTCGTAGCCGCGCTTGAACTCGCCGAGATGGCCGCTGCGGCTGATCGCGCCCTCGGGGAAGATGCCGACGACTTCGCCCGCGTTCAGCGCCGTGCGCACCTCGGCCAGCGCGTCGCGGCTCGCGCTGATGCCGATCGGGATGACGCCGAAGGAGTCGAGAAACCACTTGAGGTACCAGCGCTCGTAGATCGCGCGCTCCATCACGAAGCGGATCGGGCGCGGCGAGGCGATCTGCAGCACGGCCCAGTCGATCCACGACACGTGGTTGCCGAGCAGCAGCACGCCGCCCTGCTGCGGGATGCGGTCGAAACCGATCACCTCGATGCGATAGCGCTGCGTGATGACGAGGCTCGCGATGACGCGCACCAGCGCGTGCGGCAGCTTGTAGACGGTGAACAGCGCGCCGCCGAAGGCGACGACGAGCAGCGCGAAGAACAGGCCGCCGCTCGCGATGCCCTGCAGCGACAGCAGCACCGTGAGCAGCAGGAAGAACAGCATCAGCGCGTTCTGCACGAAGTTGTTCGCAGCCAGGATCTGGCCGCGCTCGTGCTCGCCGGCGTTGTACTGGATCAGCGCGTTCAGCGGCGTCACGAACAGGCCGCCGCACAGGCCGAGCACGACGAAGGCCGCCGCCTGCGGCAGCAGGCCGCCGAGGCTGGGGAGCAGGAACAGCGCGAAGCTGACGCCGAAGGCGCCGATCGGCACGAAGCCCGTCTCGATGTGATCGCGCGACCACCACGCTGCGAGCAGCGAGCCGGCGACGATGCCGAAGCCCGAGCAGGCGAGCAGGCCCTGCACGATCACCGTGTTGTGGATGCCGAGCGAGGTCTCCGCATAGGCCGGATAGACCGCGAGCACGACCTGCGCGATGGCCCAGAAAATCGCGAGCCCCACGATCGACAGCCAGGTGCTCTCGCGGCCGCGCACCGTGCGCAGCGTGTCGCGCAGATAGCCGAAGCGGCGATAGTGCGCGAAGTCGAGGCGCAGGTCCGGTGCGCCGGCCGGGCGCGCCGGCAGGCGGAAGGCGAGCAGCAGCTCGATCACCGAGCAGCCGACCAGCCACCAGCCGATCGGCGCGATGCGCGTGAGCGCGTCGGCGCTGTCCAGCGGCATCGTGCCGCCGAGGAAACCCTCGAACAGCAGCGAGAAGAAGAACACGCCGGCGAGGATCGCGACGGTCGACACGGCCTGGATCGCGCCGTTCGCGCTGGTCAGGCGCGTCGCGCCGACGAGCTCCTTGATGTAGCCGTACTTGGCGGGCGAGTAGATCGCCGCCTGCACGCCGAGCAGCAAGGTCAGCGCGAATGCGGGCCAGAACAGGCCGAGGCTGTAGCACAGCGTGATCAGCAAGGTCAGCACGACGGCTGCGGCGGCGGCCTTGCGCATCACCTGCGGCTTGGGATAGCGGTCCGACAGATAGCCGGCCGGCGTGAACAGCAGCACGAAGGGCAGCAGGATCAGCGCGTTCAACACGGCGGTGAGGATCACCTGCACCGGGCCCTCGAACACCTTGAACACCGTGTTCTGCACGACGATCTTGTGGCCGAGGTCCACGAAGGCGTTCAGGAACGCCATCGTCATGAAAACGGCGAAGCCGCGCAGTTTGATCAGATGCACCATCGACGTCCCCCGAACGTCCCGTCCACGGAGCCAGCGCGCATGCGGTGCGCGGCATCATACGCAAGTCGGGCCGCCGCCGCGCCTGCGGGCACGCCGGCCTTTCGTAGCCCGGGCGTAGCGTAGCGGAACCCGGGATGGCGCTTCATCGCACGCCGGG
>JBFWSI010000357.1:0-4820 GCA_050248455.1 Gammaproteobacteria bacterium
CGCGGACGACGTGCTGCTGAACTACCAGAGCACGACCTTCCATGACGCGCTGTACCTGCGCGAGGTGCTGGGCCTGAAGCATGCGCCGGAATTCGAGGACTGGCTCGAGCGCATGCAGGTCACGCGTCACGGCCGCCTGCGCGAGCTCGGCGGCAACGAGGCGCTGGTCCAGCGCCTGCTCGCGCGCGGCGTGCCGTGAGCGCGAAAGACGAGCGCGGTGGCGGCCGCAGCCTGCCGGTCGTGCGCGACCCGTGGGAGCGGCTGCGCGCGCTGACGCCGGCCCGTATCGCGCTCGGCCGCGCCGGCGCCGCCTTGCCGACCGACGCGGTGCTCGCCTTCGATCTCGCGCAGGCACAGGCGCGCGACGCCGTGCACGCGGCGTTGGACGTGCCGCGCCTCGTCGCCGAACTGGCCGACGACGGCTGGGCGAGCGCGCTCGTGCGCAGCCAGGCGGTCGATCGCGCGACCTACCTTCGCCGCCCCGATCTCGGCCGGCGGCTCGACGAGGCCGCGCGGGCACAGTTGATGCCGACTGCAGGCGGCTGCGAGCTCGCGTTCGTGATCGGCGACGGCCTGTCGGCGCTCGCCGTGCAGCGTCACGCGGTCGCGCTGCTGCACGCGACCCGTCCGCTGCTCGATCCCGCGTGGCGGATCGCGCCGGTCTGCGTGGCGACGCAGGCGCGGGTCGCGCTCGGCGACGAGATCGGCGCCGCGCTGGCGGCGCGCCTCGTCGCGGTGCTGATCGGCGAGCGGCCGGGTCTGTCCTCGCCCGACAGCCTCGGCGTCTACCTCACCTACGATCCGCGACCGGGACGCAGCGACGCCGAGCGCAACTGCCTGTCGAACATCCGACCCGCCGGCTTGGACGTCGCGACGGCGGCGCGCAAGCTGGCCTGGCATCTGCACGAGGCGCTGCGGCGGAAGCTGACGGGCGTCGATTTGAAAGACGAGAGTGAAAGGCGGCTGTCGGGGCCCGAGGACCCGACAGCCGAAAGACAACCGGAAGAGAGAGAGTAGCGGGGCCGGGGCGGCGAGGCGCCGCCCCGGCCGAACGAACGCTTACGAACGGGTCCGGTGGAGATCCGGATCCGGGAACACGTCCGCGATGTGCGGCCGGTTCAGCATCTGGTCGAACATGCGGTTCTCGGAATAGAGGCCCTTGACCCCTTTGGACCCGAGCTGCTCGCAGGCCGGACGGATGTTCGTCGCGTACAGATAGGGAATGGTGCAGTAGCCCTTGTCGTGGCTGCCGGTCATCTCGCCGGCCATTGCGCTCGTGCCCATCGACAGCGCCGCCACCAGGGATCCCGCCCACAGAAGGTGCTTGCGGTTCATGGCTAATCTCCTAGGTTTCGAAGTGGCTGCCGCAAGGGCCTGGCTCGTCATCTCCACCGTCCCAGGCATGTCTTGCTGCTTTGCAGCGAAAGATAGGCGCAGACGGGTGCTGGCGCAATAAATCGTTGACGGAAATACTGTTTCACCGTAGTGAACAATCGGCCCGCGCGGTCTGCCGATAATGCCGGCCGGCCGCGGCGGACACTGGGCAGGGCGGGGCACAGCAGGAGCCGGGCGTGGACAGATTCGCGAGCATCGAAACCTTCATCACGGTCGCGGACTGTCGCAGCTTCTCGGCCGCGGCCGAGCACCTGCGCCTGTCGAAGGCGATGGTCAGCCGGCACGTGCAGCAGCTGGAGCAACGCCTCGGCACCCGCCTGTTCGCGCGCACCACGCGCCATCTGCAGCTGACCGATGCCGGCACCGAGTATCTCGCCGGCTGCCGGCGCATCTTCGAGGAGCTCGCGACGCTCGAGCGCGAGGTCGGCCGCTTCAGCGACCGGCCCCACGGCCTGCTCAAGGTCCTCGCGCCGACGTCCTTCGGCAGCTTCCAGCTCGCGCCCGTGATCGCCGAGTACGCACTGCATTACCCCGAGGTCCAGGTGCAGCTGACGCTGTCGGACCGACCCGTCGGCCTGATGGAGGAAGGTGTCGACGTCGCCGTGCAGATCGGGGCGCTCGCCGATTCGAGCCTGGTCGCGCGCAAGATCGCCGAGGTGCGCCTGCTCGTCTGCGCGTCACCCGATTATCTGAAACGTCACGGCACGCCCGTGCAGCTCGCCGATCTCGCGCACCAGAACTGCCTGCGCTACAGCCAGGGACAGCGCAAAGGACTGTGGCTGTTCCGCGAGCGCGGCGAGGACGTGACCCTGCGCGTGCACGGCGATTTCGAAGCGACGACGGGCGACGCGGTGCGCATGGCGGCGCTGGCAGGGCTCGGGCTAGTGCAGCTGCCGAGCTACATGGTGCGCGAGGACATTGCGGCCGGCCGCCTCGCGGCGGTGCTCGAAGCCTACGCGCCGCCGCCGGTGCCGCTCTACGCGGTGTACGCGCATCGCGATCTGTCGGCGACGGTGCGCGAGTTCGTCGATCTGCTCGCCGCGCATTTCAAGCCGCAGGAGACGACGTGAAGCCAAATTGGATTGATCGGTGATCAAGGTGTCGCTTCGATCGAAGCGGGGGCAGCCTCGTCCGGCGCATGCGGTTGCCAGCCCAGGGTGAACATCAGCACGAAGAAGCCGAGCACATAGGCCAGCGCGACGTGCCAGCCGTGGCGCAGCCACTGCGCGACGGAGCGCGCCTCGGGATAAAGGTTCGTCAGCGCGACCCCCGCACTCGATCCGAACCAGATCATCGAGCCGCCGAAGCCGACCGCGTAGGCGAGCATGCCCCAGTCGTAGCCGCCCTGCTTCAGCGCCAGCGCGGTCAGCGGGATGTTGTCGAAGACCGCCGAAACGAAGCCGAGGCCGAAAGCGGTCTGCCACGAGGCGAGCGGCAGCCGCTCGACCGGCATCAATGACGCGCACATCACGAGCGAGAGCAGGAACAGCGAGCCCACTGCGGTCTGGGGCAGCAGCTCCCAATCGTGGCGGCGGATCTTGATCGTCAGCGCGATCGCCACCCATACCGCGACGCCGAGAAACGGAAACTTGGACGACTGCGCCGGGAAATGCGTGTTGACGACGATGTTCGTCGTCATCGCCGCGACGAGCATGAAGGCGACGATGCCGATCCGGCCCCAGTCGACGTGCGTGTGCGCGTGGGCATGTTTCAGGATCGGCGAATGGCGATGCTGCTGGATCGCGGCCGGCACGCCGCAGACGACGAGCGCGACGATGGCCGCGACATAGGCGTGGAACACTTCCTGCGGCGCGACGCCGTCGATCCACATCATCGTCGTCGTCGTGTCGCCGACGACGCTGCCCGAGCCGCCGGCGTTCGACGCGGCGACGATCGCGGCGAGGAAGCCGATGTGGACCTTCGCGCGGAACAGCTGGTGCGCCATCGCGCCGCCGATCATCGCCGCGGCGATGTTGTCGAGGAAGCTCGACAGCACGAACACCATCACGAGCATCACGAAGCCGCCCTTCCAGTCGTCCGGCAGGTACTTCGGCAGGATCACGGGCACGTGGCTCTTCTCGAAATGCCGCGCGAGCAGCGCGAAGCCCATCAGCAGGCAGAACAGGTTGGCGAGCGTGACCCATTCGTGATGCAGATGGGCGAGCAGGCCGGCGAGGCCCGGCCCGCTGTGGAAACCCGCGAATCCCAGCTTGTAGCCGACGATCGCCGCGAGCCAGGTCAGCGCGACGGCGAGCGTGTGACGATGGAACACCGCGACCCCGAGCAGCGTGCAGGCGAACAGGATGAATTCGGCGGGTATGCCGAAGACGGCGAAGCCGGGCATGGAACTCCCCTCTCGTGCTTCTTTTTTGTGGTCGTCTGAACGCCGCAGTATACGAAGCCGCGGCGGGGCGCAAAGTCGATCGGGGAAGCCGGCCTCGGCCGTCGGCTTGCTCTCAGGCGCGGCGACGCAGCGGCTCGCGCGCGCCGACTTCGCGTTCGATCAGCGAGGCGACCCAGGCGACGAAGACCTTGACCTTCGCCGACAGGCGCCGGCTCGGCGGATACATCACGTGGATCGCCACGGGATCGGGGTGCCAGTCGGGCAGGATTTGCACGAGCCTGCCTTCGCCCAGCGGCGCGCCCGCCATGAAGGTCGTCATCTCGATGATGCCGAGGCCGGCGAGACCGGCTTCGAGATAGGCCTCGCTGTCGTTGACGGCGAAGCGCCCGTCCAGCCTCAGTTCCAGGCGCTCGGCGCCGCGGTTGAAGTTCCAGGTGTCGGTCGCGCCGAAGCGCGTGGAGAAATAGCGCACGATGTCGTGCTCGAGCAGATCGCGCGGGTGCCCGGGTCGGCCGCGCGCCTCGAGGTAGCGCGGCGACGCGCAGTACAGGAGTTCGATCTCGCCGACGGGCTGCGCGATCAGGCCGGCGTCCAGCGGCGTTCCGCCGCGCACGACGCAGTCGACGCCTTCCTCGACGAGGTCGACCGGGCGATCGCCGCAGCCGAGCTCGAGCCGGATGTCGGGATAGCGCGCGAAGAACTCGGGCAGCGAGGGCACCAGGAAGCGGCGGCCGAAGGTCGCGCCGACGTCCACGCGCAGCCGGCCATGCAGGCCGGCGCCGGTGCCGGCAATCGCGTGCTCGCTGTCCTCGATCTCGGCGAGGATGCGCACGCAGCGCTCGTAGTAGGCGGCGCCGTCGACCGTCACGCTGACCCTGCGCGTCGTGCGATTGAGCAGTCTGACACCGAGACGCGCTTCCAGCTGACGCACCAGCGTGGACACCGTCGCCTTCGGCAGGCCGAGCTGCTCCGCGGTGCGCGTGAAGCTGCCCGAGTCGACGACGCAGACGAAGACTTCCATGGCCTGCAGGCGGTTCATCGTCGCACTATGCCGCAATTGTTCAGATGTCTGAACAGTAAA
>JBFWSI010000358.1:0-4815 GCA_050248455.1 Gammaproteobacteria bacterium
GGTCGTCACCGGCGGCGACCTGGTGCCGCTCGAGTCCGTGCTCGCCGATTTCGTCACCGTGGCGCCGGTCCGCGCGCGGGGCGGCGACGTCGCGTTCACCGCGGGAGCACTGGTCGGGGGCGGCACGCTGGACGCGCCCGGCGACGCGACGATCCGCATCGCGAACGACAGCGCCAAGAACCTCCGTCTCGGCAGCCTGACGATCGAGGACGCCGGCGGCCATCTGACCTTCAACGGCGCGAGCGTGCGCACGAACGCGGACATCGTCCGTCGCAGTGCGGCGGTGCCGGGCGAGGTCGCGCGTTTCGCGCGCATCGAAAGTGCGGGCGCCGGCGAGCAACCGCTCGTCGAGGTCCTGAATACCTACATCCCGGAGGCGCAGGCCGATGGCAGCGCCGGCCGCGCACCGGACATCCAGATCACCGACGACATCACGAACTCGAGCGGCACCGTGCGCGTGAACAACCTGCGCGGCAGCGTGATGGTGGTCGGGACGGATTTCGAATCCGGCCCGCGCATCACCGCCGACACCATCGACATCGACGCCGGCGGCGACTTCGTGCAGGCCTACGTCAACGGCCTGTACAACATCGGCGGCACGGCCAACGATCCGCGCGAACAGTGGAAGGCGATCGCCGCCGCCAACGAGGCGGCGAAGCCGGCCGCCGCGACGGCGACGGGCGCCAAACCGGGCGCGGGCTCGATCATCGCCGGCAACAACGTGTTCATCAGCGCGCGCTTCCTCAACATCAACGGCACCGTGCAGAGCGGCATCGCGGACTGGAGCCTCGCGCTGGCCGCCGAGCTCGACGAGGAAATGGACCTGTTCCAGGCCGAGTACCTGGCGCTGAAGGCGAAGGGCGAGACGCCGGCGAGCAGCAAGATGCAGTTGTCCGCGTTCCTGGACGACCCGCAGGGCACGATCGGCGCCTTCTACGATGCGGAGACGGATCGGATCGAGCTCGAGGGCGTGCGCGTCAAGGGCGGCTACATGCAGCTCTTCGGGGAAATCATCAGCACCGGCGGCGGCAAGCTGAACGTGCTCGACGGTTACGGCCGGATCGCGATCGAGAACGACACCGGCCGCCAGCTGGTCGTCAACAGCCTCGACACCGGCAACGGCATCGAAGGCACGTTGATGATCACGGACACCGCGCGCAGGGTGATGGCGGAGGATCCCGAGGATCCCGACGACGTCGCGCGCGAGCGGCCGCTGACGACGCGCTACACGCGCATCGGCAACGCAGTGAAGATCGACGAGCTGGCGCTCGTCAACGGCAAGGAAGTGCTGCTCGGCACGGTCGATGCCGAGGGTGCCGATCGGCTCACGCACTACGATCCCGTCGACGGCCTGCGCTACGTGTGGACGACCGGCCAGGACAAGGTCGAGACCAGGGTCGGCGTGAAGTCGAGCACGACGCTGTTCGGCGCGATACCGATCGGCGGCACGAGCTACGACTCCACCACCATCACGCCGCAGAGCGAAAAGCCGCTGCCGCTGGGCGACTTCACGCAGATCGACGCCGACGCCCCTGCCGACTACGCCTACGAATACGACAAGCTCGACACGGACCAGGAAGAGTTCGCGTGGCGTTTCCAGACTTCGCGCTGCGTGTTCTGGTTCTTCGGCTGTGTCGCGCGCGAGTACACCGTGTACGACACCTACATCCGCGGTTTCCGCGACTTCAACACGCATTCCGTACTGGCCGATCACCGGATCGACATCGAGTTCATCGGGCATGACGTCGGCGATCTCGCAGTGAGCAGCGGGACGGACGTGCTGTTGCGTGGGCTCGTGCGCAATACCAGCGGCGAGGCGCGGATCACCTCCACCGACGGCCGCATCGAGGCGGTGTCCGAGTTCGCGGCCGTCCGTGCGCGGGACATCACGCTGGATGCGGAAACCGGCATCGGCAGCGCGGCGACGCCGCTCATCACCGAAGCGACGGGCGGCGCGGTGTCGGCGATCACCGCGCGAGGCGACGTCGCGCTGCGCACGACGCAGGGCGATCTGGTGCTCGAGCGCGTCGCGACCGGCGACGGCGCCGCGCTGCTGCGCGCGGACGGCTCGATCCTCGGCGTCGGCGGTGCGGTGCTGCCGCACGTGGCGGCGCGCCGCATCGATCTCGAAGCCGCGCTGGGCGGCATCGGCGAGGCGGGCCAGGCGCTGCGCGTGCAGGCGGGGACACCGGTCGACACCGGGCCGGCAGCGGGACTGGCCGCGGGGCTGGGCGCCTTCGCGCTCGGCGACGTGCGTCTCGAGCAGACGAGCGGCGATCTGTGGCTGGACGGCGTGACGGCGCTCGAGGGCGACGTCGACATCCTCGTGCGCGACGGCGATCTGCTCGACGGCAACACGCACGACAGGCGCGACGAGCGCGCCGAGAGCGAGCTGCTCAGCCTGTGGAACGAAATCGGGCTCATCGGCCCGGCGGCCGAGGAAAGCCTCGCGAACAACGTCGCGGCCTACGAAGACCGGCAGGAGACACAGTACCGCCAGTACTGGTACACGCGCGGCTTCGACGCGGTGCTCGACGCCGGCGGCAAGATCGTCGGCTATGCGCCGCGCGCCTACGATCCCGGCTATCGCTACGTCGCGAGCGCGGCGGAACGCAGCCGGCTCGCGGAGCAGGGTGTCATGGACATCGCCGCCTACGAAGACGCGCGCACCGCGGAGCACCACGCTGCCCATGCGCGCTTTGGCAACGCGCCCTACGACGAAAATTATTCCTACACCGTGACGGCGGCCGAGCGCGCGCAGATCGCCGACGGCTACAAGTGGACGGAGAACGAGCTGAAGTACGCGCTCGGCGGCAACGTGGTGTTCAAGACCACCACGGACACCGAGACGGTGATCGAGGAGGCGAACGTCAGCGGCCGCCACGTGAGCCTGCGGGCGCTCGCCGGCAGCGTCGGCGCCGAGCGCACGCCGATCGAGATCGCCGGCACGCAGACGGGCCTGACCGACGCGCAGCGCATCGCGCTCGCGGCCGCCGAGGCCGACGACGTCGCGATGGACGGCGTGAACGAGACGGTGACCATCCTGCGGCGTGAGGACGTCGACGTCGCCGCGAGCGGCGGCATCCTCGTCGAGGGGCGCGATCACGTCTATCTCGGCGGTGAGCAGGATCTCAACGTCGAGTCCGTCATCAGCAACGGGCAGGTCCGCATCAAGGGCGGGCAGGGCATCTTCGACGTGTCGACCGCTGCCGCGCCGACGGTGCACGGGGACGGCCTGATCGTCGAGGCGGCCCGCGGCGACATCGGGACGGCAGGCGCACCGCTGCGCGTCGCGCTCGCCGCCGGATCGACGCTGACGGCGCGCGCGGGCGGCGCGCTGCACATCGACGAACGGCGCGGCGATCTGAACGTCGCCGAGGTGTTCGCCGGCGGCCGCGCGCAACTCGCCGCGGCCGGTGACCTGCGCGACGCGCGCGGCCGCGCGGTGGTCGCCGTCAACGCCGCTGCCGCCGCGCTCACGAGCCGCGGCGGCAGCATCGGTACCGCGGCGAATCCGTTCGCGGTCCGCGTGCGCAGCGGCCCGCTCGACGCGCACGCGCCCGGCGACATCGATATCCTGAGCCCGCGCGACGCCTTGACCGTCGGCACGCTGGCCGCAGGCGGCGATGCGACGCTCACGAGTGCCGGTTCGCTGCTCGCCGGCGGCACCGCGCCGCAACTGGTCGCGCGCAACGTGTCGCTAGCGAGCCGCGCCGGTACGATCGGCAGCGCAGGCGAGTATTTCTCGATCGACTCGCACGGCGCGGTGTCCGCACTTGCCGACACGGGGCTCTTCCTCGAAGAGTACGACGGCGATCTCCGCGCCCGCGAGATCGCCACCCGGACCGGTCCGCTGATGGTGCGGGTGCGCAAGGGCAGCGCGGTGTTCGACCGGCTGGTGAGCAGCGAGACCTTGCGGCTCGAGCTGGCGGGTGGCTCGCTGGCCGTTGCTTACATCGAGGCGCTGAACGTCGATCTCGCGCTGCGCGGCGAGGGCGCCCTGCTGGCCGTCGACGAGATGCGCGTCGTCCACGATCTGCGCCTGCGCGGCGATCGCATCTGGTTGCCGCAAGTGCTGCATGTCGACACGCGGGCGGCGATGGGGATCGACGTCCGCGGCAACGACGACGGGCTCGCCGACGAGGTGATGCTCGACGTCGACTCGCTGGCGCCGGTGCGCGTCGGCTCGCTGCGCAGCCAGCGCGCGAGCTTCACGAGCAGCAGCGACGAATTGACGCTGTACGACGTGTTGATCGGCGATCGCGCGGAGATCCGGCACCCGCACAAGCTCGTCCTCGTCGACGACGGGGCGCGGATACCGGGCAGCGAGGCGGCGTTGCTCTACGCGAGCGACGTACCGCTGTTCCTGCATCTGTGGCCGGGCGAACGCCTGGAGAGCGATGCGCTGGTGGTGGCCTATGGCGACCGGTTCATCGTCAATGCCTTCAGCACGGAGAACAGCGTGTTCCGCCAGACGCAGAAGACCCTGGCGGTGCAGGACAACGTCGCCGGCATGGCGCTGGTCGGCCAGTTGTTCGGCGATGAACAGCCGCCGCCGGTGGAGCTGATCGACACCGGCGTACTCGAGCTCGAAGGCTTCTGGCGCTGGCCGGCCGACGAGCAGTTCTCGGTCGAACGATGCCGATGCGCAGCCCGTCGCGGGAAATATGCGCGGCCTCCGTCCTCGCTGCGTGCTTCGGCCTGCTGGCCTTCCCGGGGCCGGCAGGCGCGCAGGAAGCGTTGCGCGACGAGGCGGGCGACATCCAGCGCCGCCAGCAGGACCTGCTGGAGCAGGAGCGGCGCGCACGGCGCCTG
>JBFWSI010000359.1:0-4790 GCA_050248455.1 Gammaproteobacteria bacterium
GCCTGCGCGCAATCGCGCGCAGGCGCTCGTCGACGAGACCCGTGCCTACCTCGACACGCAGGCCTGCCCGCATCCCGTGATCGAGTGGGGCTTGCGCTGGCTCGAGCTGCACAATCCGCCCGCGGCGGAAGCCGTGCTGACGCACGGCGACTTTCGCACCGGCAACTATCTGACCGGCGACGAGGGGCTCGTCGCGATCCTCGACTGGGAGCTCGCCGCCTGGGGTCATCCGCTCGAGGACCTGGGCTGGTTCTGCATGCGCTTCTGGCGCCTCGACGCCGTGCACCAGGCCGCCGGCGGGATCGCGCAGCGCGACGATCTGCTGCGTGGCTATGCCGAGACCAGCGGCCGTCGCGTGGCGCGCGAGGAATTGCACTATTGGGAGGTGATGGCGAACGTGCGCTGGGCCGCGATTTCGATCCAGCAGGCAGAGCGCCACTTGAGCGGCATCGACAAGTCGCTGGAGCTCTGCCTGATCGGCAGGCGCACCGCCGAGATCGAGCTCGAATCCTTGCAGCTCATCGCTGCCGGTCCTGCCGGAAGCCTGTGTCATGCGTGATGCCCCCGACGTCGACGAGCTGCTCGGCGCCGCGCGCGACAGCCTGCTCGCGAACATCCTGCCCGCGGTCGCAGCGGCGCAGAAACGCGAAGTCCTGATGATCGCCAATGCCGTCGCGATCGCGCGGCGCTCGCTCGCCGCCGGCGACGCGCCGCTCGTCGCCGAACTGGCGGTGCTGCGCGAGCTCTATCCGCTGGCTGCCGACGATGAAACGCAGGGCCTGGACTTGAACGCCGCGCTCGCGGCGCTCAACGCGCGGCTGGTGCGCGACATTCGCCGCGGCGCCTTCGACGCGCCCGGCGCTGCGCGCAGCGCGGTGGAAGCGCTGCTGAAGGAATCGGTGGTGCAGAAGCTGCGCGAGAACCGTCCGAAGCTCGTCGACGCCGGCGCCTGAAGCGGCGCGCTTCAAGGCCGGTGCGTCGCGCCCAGAAAGCCGTCGATGAGGCCGCGGCAGCGGCCGAAGATCTCTGCGAAATCCGGGTCCGCCTCGATTTCGGCATAGCGGCGCGCGAGCGCCGTCCCCTCGGCCGGCGTCAGGCACGCGTCGGCGACCGCGAACAGCATGCAGTTCTCTTTCTCGATGTGAGCGCGCAGCAGATCGATGTAGCCGAAGCCCGCTGCGCTGATGCCGGCGGCATCGCCGGCGTCGGCAGCGCTCTCCAGTTCCGCGATCAGCCCGCGCGCTGCGCGGTGCTCGTCGAGCATGCACGCGATCGCGGGCCCCAGGCCGTGCCCTTCGAGCAGCGGGAACAGACCGAGCTCCTCCTTGCGGTGATGGCAGAAGTCGGCATAGCCGCGAAAGATGGCGACGAAGGCCGCGAGCCGGCGCGCGGCGGGCTGCGCGAGGTCTTGCTCGAAGCACTCCAGCACCTCGAGCAGGAGGCCGTGCTCTTCGCGCAGGGCGCGGGTCGGAGACGCATTCACGGTGTGAAATCCTGTGGGATGGAGATGTCGTCGCCTTCGGGGCGCAGTCTGCGCGTGTAGATCACCAGCAGCGTGCCGCAGGCGACCGCCGCGCATGCCCGGCAGACGGGATCGAATTCCTGCGGCAGCGGCGCGCGGGTCAATACCTCGAAGCCCAGCGCGCGATAGCACTCCGCGAACTCGGCGGCCCGCGCCGGCTCCGCGCTGTGACGTCGCTGCCAGCCGGCCGCGGCGAGCTCGAGATCGCGGCGCCGTTCCAGCGCTGCGCCACTGCGCTCGAGAATTCCGCAGGCGCGCTCAGAGGCGGACATCGGCGTCGGCCTCGAGCGCGGTGCCGGCGCGCAGCCTGCGCAGGCGTTGCTGGCCGAGCAGCGCGGCGCCGTAGGCCGCGACGAACTGCACCATGTCGGCCACCGGCACATTGACCTCCGCGCCGAGATCGCGCGCGATGCTGCGGCCCATGACCTCGAAACGCAGGATGCCGCCGACCAGGGTGTAGGCGGGTTGCGCCTTGGCGCGCTTCATCAGCTGCACGGCGCGGCCGACCAGCGATTCGATCGCGCCGTGCATGATCGACGCCGGCGGCGTGCCGATCGACAGATGGTTGATCACCTCCGACTCGGCGAACACCGCACAGACGCCGGAAATCGGCACGGGCTCGCGCGAGGTCGCGATCAGCGGCCCCATCTCGTCGACGCCGTAGCCCATGTAGCGCGCGGTCTTCTCGAGGAAGGCGCCGGTGCCGGCCGCGCATTTGTCGTTCAGGCGAAACGAATGTACGCGCCCGGCCTCGTTCAGACGGCTGCACTTCATGGTCTGGCCGCCGATGTCGAGCACGGTGCGCGTGGCGGGAAACAGCGCGGCCGCGCCGGCAGCGCCGGCCGTCAATTCGGTGACGTGGAGATCCTTTTCCGCCGCCTGGTGACGTCCCATGCCGGTGCCGACCACGTATTCGACCGCATCCCGCGTGCGCCCGGCCGCCGCGAGGCATTCCGCCAGCGCTTCGCGCGCCACTTCCTCGAGACGAAAGCCGGTCGCTCGCAGGCAGCGGCCGACGATGCACCCGTCCTCCGCGAGCACGACCTTGGTATAGGTCGAGCCGACGTCGATGCCCGCGGTCAAGCTCACGGCGTCGCCTCCACGCCACCGCGCGCGTGACGAGCGCTGCGGATGCGATCCAGCGCGAACAGCGCCGCGCCGAGCGCGCCCATGAAGTGCGCGTCATCGCTGAGGTTGACCGCGAAGCCGAGCTTGTCCTCGATGGCCCTGACCATCGCGGCGTTGCGCGCGACGCCGCCGGTGAAACTCACTTCCGGCTCGATGCCGACGCGGCGCAGGAGCGCGAAGGAGCGCACCGCGATCGACTGATGCACGCCCCACAGGATGTCCTCGACCTTCTTGCCCTTGCCGAGCCAGGACAGCACCTCCGACTCTGCGAACACCGTGCAGGTGGTGCTGATCCGCACCGGACGCGTGAAATTCAGGGCCACGGGCCCGAGCCTGTCGAGCGGGATCTGCAATGCCGCCGAGGCCGCGCCGAGGAAGCGCCCGGTGCCCGCGGCACACTTGTCGTTCATGCAGAAATCGTCGATCTCGCCGCTCGCGCTGACGCGGATGGCCTTGGTGTCCTGGCCGCCCATGTCGAGCACGGTGCGCGTGTGCGGAAACATGTGCACGGCGCCGCGCCCATGGCAGCTGATCTCGGTGATCTGATCGTGGCCGAAAGTGACGCGGTAGCGACCGTAGCCGGTGCCGATCACGTATTCGACGTCGACCTCGGACAGCTGCGCCGCGGCCAGCGCCTGCGCGAAGGCGCGTTCGGCGGCCTGGATGACGTTGGCGCCGGTATCGGTCAGCGCACGCGCGACGATCGCGCCGCGCTCGTCGACGATCACGGCCTTGGTCTGGGTGGAGCCGACGTCGACTCCTGCGGCGTGACTCATGCGGCCCTCCTCAGCCGTGCACCACGGCGCGTTGCTGGCGCGACGCCAGGCCCTCGAAGAAGGCGTCGATGCGGTTCTTCATCTGGGCTTCCGATACCACGCGCCGGTCCATCATGTCCGACTCGATGAACAGGCTCGCGACGTCGCGCCGCCGCGCCAGCGCCGCGCGGCCGTCCGCGAGCCCGGTCGACACCGTGCGACAGCTCTTGATCGGGTGGTAGATGATCGCGTCGACCGCGTAGTCGTCGAGCATCTGCTCGAGCACGCGATCCTGGAAGAACATGCTGTCCATCGCGGCGCGCACGCTGATCAGCAGGCCTTCGGCCAGGCTCTCGATCGGATCGCCGAGCTCGTATTCGTAGCCTTCGTGCGCACCGCCCGAAGCGAAATACAGGTAGGTCGAGTTGACGAACACGCCGCCGCGCTCCGCGAACATCTCGTCGAAGCGACGAAAGATCGGATAACAGGGCACGCCGACGAACACCAGCCGGTAGCGCTCGTCGACCAGGCTGCCGATGCCGTGGGCAGCCTTGTAGCGGAACTCCTCGAGCGCCGCGCTGAAGTACTCGGCGCCGGCGGCCGTGCCGCGAAAGCCGTTGGCGACGCCGAGCAGCACCGTGCCGTCGGTCAGGGCGTTGAACACCGCCGGACGGCTGCGATTGAGCGCGATCAGCGCCTGCCAGGCGCGGCTCAGCACGTTGGCGCTGGCCATCGTCTCGCGCAGTCGATCGATGTCGAAACGCGTGCCGGTGATCTGCTCGCAGGTCGCGATCAGCTCGCGCAGCTGCGCGGCGACGTAGCGACGGTCGTTGGCGAAATCACCCGGGTTGGCATGCCCGAGCTGCGCGCCGTCGCGCGTCCCCGGCACGTCGATGGTGACCACCGGCATGCGGTGCAGGCGCGACCAGATCTCGGCCCATTTGATGTAGGTGTTGCAGGCATTGGTCAGCACCGCGATGGCGGGCTTGGGGATACGCCCCATCGGATGCCGCCCGCGCTCGAGCTGCGTCGCGACGTCCGCCTTGACGTAGCCGCAGATGTCCGGCGAATAGCCGACCGCCTCCGCCGCGCCGAGGTATTCGTGCGCGACCTTGCGCACCGCGGCCTGCAGGGAGTTGATCTCCGGGAAGACCACGTCGAAATCGAAGGCCTTCAGTATCTCGTTGAGGCTGCCCATCACGAACACGTAGGCGGCGCGGCGCCCGCTCTCGGCCGCCCGTGTCAGCTCGACATACCATTCGCGGAACAGCCGTGCGCCGTCGCGGTTGGCGCGTCCCACCAGGGTGTCGGCGGCATCGCTCATCGGCAGGCCCTCATGCAAAGAGGAGGCTTTCGAGAAAGGTTTCGACCTGCATCTCGAGGTT
>JBFWSI010000360.1:0-4789 GCA_050248455.1 Gammaproteobacteria bacterium
CGGACCGGCTGGCGCTGTGGTCGTTGTGCTAGGTCTTGCCGCGGTAGGCATCCTTCTTGTGCGGGTGGCCGTCGAGGGTGACGTGGTCGATGTCGTAGAAGTTCATCGGTGTGCTCCTGGTGAAGGCTTGTGTCATTGTCGCCGATCACGGAGCAACGGATCGGAGCGAAGTAGCCCCGGGGTGCCGGAAGCGCGTCTGGTTCGGTGCCGTCCCTGGCGTGCGGATGCGATGTAGGCGGCCGCCGTCAACGAAGCGTTCAGTGTCTTGCAGCACATGGCGATGTACGTCGACGAATGGGCATTCAGGGAAAGTGTCTCCGCAGCCCAGTGCCTGAGGAGAGTCACTGTCCCCGAATTTCCGCAACCTATCCCGAGCCCGAGCCCGAGCCCGAGCCGATCCGCCGCAGCGGGCTGTCGCTGACTTCGAGTCGCGTCTCGATCAGCCCGAGCAGCAAGGTACGAACCGCATCCGCCGCCCGTCCTGGCTCGGTGCCCGCGGGGGCGAGCAAGCACACTTCGCGCGTGATCGCGGGATCGGTGATCGGACGGGCCACCAGCTTGCCGGCATCAACGGCCTGGCGCACGGCCAGCGACGGCAGAACCGCAACGCCGAGATCGCGTTCGACGAGCTGGCGCAGGGCGGCCACCGAGCGCAGCTCGGTTTCGACGTTCAGCGCGATGCCAAGCATCTCGGCCACCTGGATCAGGTATCGGCGCAGGCCGTTGGGCTTGGCCTGACCGCCGCTGCCGAGCAGGAGCAGGGGAAACTGCTCGAGCGCCTTGAATGGGATGGTCCGATCCGATGCGCCGAGACGCCCGGGTGCGCCGACGAGATAGAGCCGTTCCTCCGCCACTCGCACGGCGTCGACCGTGGCCGCCGAATCGAGCTCGAAGCCGCTGACGAGCGCGAGGTCGAGCGTTTCGCCGCGGTTCGCCATGCGCTCGGTCAGCACGCTGCTCAAATCCTCGACGACATTGATCGTGACGCCGGGATAGGCCGAGCGCGTGCACTCGATGAGATCCGCCGAGAACATCTCGTTCAGGCCGGGGCTCATCCCCAATGTCACCGCGCCACGGACGACTCCACCGGCGTCACGCACGATGCGCGCCGTGTCGCGGGCGTATCCGAGCAGATGCAGAGCGCGCTCTTTGAGCACGAGCGCCGCGGGTGTCGGCGAGATTCCGCGTGAGTGCCGCACGAACAGCACGACGCCGAGTTCTTCTTCGAGGTGGCGCATGTGCTCGCCCAAGGTCGGCTGAGAGAGATGCAAGGCGGCCGCGGCATGGGTCAGGCTGCCCTGCTCGACGACGCTGATGAAGTACTTCAGTTGTCGCAGATCCAAGCGCGCCTCCTGATCCCGCCGTTGGCCTTGAGCAGGTGAAGGAAGTCGATATTGGTGCCGTCTCCCGCGGGTCTCTAGGATTATGCCACGGAGAGACGACGCTCCTGCCGGCAAGCCTGCAGAGCGCAGCCACGGGAGCATGGCCGAGGCGGCATCATGCCGATGCCCGCAACCGTCTCGACACCATTGCAACCGTTCCAGGGATCACATATGCGCCCCATGCTGTTCGTACCGGGTGATGATCCGCGCAAGCTCGCCAAGGCACGCGACAGCGCCGCGGATGCGCTGATCGTCGATCTGGAAGACGCTGTCGCCCCGGAGCGCAAGACCGCGGCCCGCGGCACGACCCGAGAGCTTCTGGCCGAGACGCGCCGCCAGCGCGTGTTCGTGCGCATCAACGCGCTCACCGAGCCCGACGCGGCCGACGATCTGGCCGCGATCGTCGGCGCTGCGCCAGATGGCGTGATGCTGCCGAAATGCGGCTCACCCGCGCAAGTGCGCGAGCTCGATGCCATGCTGACGGCGCTCGAGGTGCGCGAGGGCATCGCGCGCGGCAGCACCGCGATACTGCCCTTGGCCATCGAGCTTGCAGCAGCGGTGTTCGAGGCCGGCGGCTACCGGGATGCGTCCTCGCGCTTGTGTGGGCTGATGTGGGGCGTCGAGGATCTCGCGATCGACCTGGGATCGCAAACCGTCGACGCCGAAGGCCGCTATCTGCCCGCTGTCGATCTGGGTCGTTCGTTATGCCTGTACGCGGCAGCGGCCGCCGGCGTGCCCGCGATCGACGCGGTCTATGCCGATTTCCGTGATCTCGACGGCCTAGCGGCCGCCGCCGAAGGCGCACGCAACGCGGGATTTGCCTGCAAGGCGGCGATACATCCGGCGCAAATCGACGTCATCAATCAGGTGTTCACGCCGCGCGAGGACGATGTCGCGCACGCCTCCCGGGTGATCGATGCCTTCGGCGCCGCACCAGGCCGCGGTGCGGTCGCCATCGACGGGCGCATGTACGATCGACCGCATCTGCGCGCGGCCGAGCGCGTCCTGGCGCGGGCGCGCGCCGCAGCGCAGGGGCGCGAGCGATGATCGCTCGGACGCTTCCGGAGCTCGCGCTCGGCGGCCGCCGCGTGTCGCAGGGGTGCACTCTCATCGAGACCGACGTCGTGCATTTCTGCATGCTGATCGGCAGCTGGCCTGGACTGCACTACGACGTCGAGCTCGCCCGGCGTACCCGCTGCAGCCAGCGCGTGGCGCAGGGCAGCCTGATCTTCTCCATCGCCAACGCGCTCCTGCCGTTCGATGCCGGGGTCGTCGAAGCCTTTTCGCCACCGTGCTGCTGACCGCGGTCAATCAGCGCCGGGAGGACGTCATGCACTGCGAGCTCACCTTGCGCGTGCGCGACGTGCGTCTCGCCGCCGGTGAGGTCGTATCGTGAGCACCCTGCGGGCATCTGCATCGAGCGCGCTCGCCCGTGTGCGGGTCGTCGATCTCTCGCGGGTGCGTGCTGGTCCGACGTGCGCGCGCCAGCTCGCCGATTGGGGCGCTGACGTCGTCACCGTCGAGATGCCTACGGCGCTCGACGCAGGCGACCCTCACGTCGGGCCGCGTGACGGCCCTGACTTCACGAACCTGAACCGCAACAAGCGCAGCATCACGGTCGATCTCAAGCATCCCAGGGGTCGTGCGATCGTCGAACGGCTGATCACCGACGCCGACGTGCTCATCGAGAACTTCAGGCCGCAGGTGAAGGACCGCCTGGGGCTGGCCTACGAGACCGTCGCTGCGCTCAATCCGCGCCTGGTGTACGCCAGCATCTCGGGCTTCGGCCAGGACGGGCCGTATCGCGACCGCCCGGGCTTCGATCAGGTCGCGCAGGCCATGGGTGGGGTCATGTCGATTACCGGTGAGCCCGGACACGGTCCGATGCGCAGCGGGATCGCGATCGCCGATCTGTGCGCAGGGCTCTTCTGCGCCTTCGGCATCCTGGTCGCGCTGCTCGAACGGGCGTCCTCGGGGCGCGGGCAATGGGTGCAGACGTCGCTGCTGCAGGCACAGGCATTCATGCTCGACTTCCAGGCTGCGCGCTGGCTGATCGGCGGCGAAGTGCCGCGGCAGGATGGCAACTTCCACGCCACCATCGCGCCATGCGGCCGCTTCCGCGCAGCGGACGGCTACCTGAGCCTCGCGATCGTCGGCGAGGTGATGTGGCAACGCCTGTGCCGCGTGCTGGAGCGCGTGGACTGGCTGCGCGAGCCCGGCTGGATGGATAACGCCGGGCGGTGCGCGCGGCGCGAGGAGCTGCGGCAGGCGATCGAAGCCGTGCTGAGCACGCGGCCGCGCCGCGAGTGGGTGGAACGCTTCGCGCAGACAGGCGTCCCGTGCGGGCCTATCAATGCCATCGACGAGCTGTTCGACGATCCGCAGGTGCGGCATCTCGGCATCGTGCAGCCGCTGCGACGCGCGGATGGCAAGACGGTCGATTATCTCGGCCAGCCCGTGACACTTTCGCGTACGCCAAGCCAGGTGACGCGGCACACGCCGGCGCTGGGTGAGCATACGGACGAGGTGTTGGCCGATCTCGGCTTCGAACGCGCCGAGATCGCCGATCTGCGCGCCAAAGGTGTCATTTGAACTCTGGTCACCGCCGCAAACGCTGTGGCGATCACGAAGGAGGAGATCGACATGTCGCACATGACCTGCGAAAAATTGACGCAAACCGTCATCGACGCGATGGCCGCGGACACCGCGCCACGCACGCGTGAGGTGATGACGAGCCTGATCACGCACCTGCACGCCTTCGTGAAGGAAACCCGGCCCAGCATCGAGGAGTTCGTGGCGGGGTGCCGTTTTCTCGTGCGCGCCGGCCGGATGTCCGACGATCACCGTGACGAATTCATCCTGATAGCGAACGTGCTCGGGGTCGAAGTCCTGATCGATCTGATCGCGCATGACGGTGATCCCCAGACGTGCATACTCGGCCCCATGTACCGTGAAGGCGCGCCCGAGTATGCCAACGGCGAGTCGATCGTGCTCGCCATGCCGGACGACGGCGAGCTGACCCTCATCGAGGGGACAGTCCGCGATACCGCCGGGAACCCGCTGGCCGGTGCCGTCGTGGACGTGTGGGAGCCGAGCACCAACGGCCTGTACGAGAATCAGGATCCGGACCAGCCCGATACCAACCTGCGCGGCCGCTTCCGTACCGACGCCGCAGGCTACTACGCAGTGAAATGCCTGCGCCCGCACGGCTATCCGATCCCCGATGACGGCCCGGGCGGCGACTTGCTCAAGATGCTCGGGCGCCATCCCATGCGCCCGGGGCACGTGCATTTCCGGGTATCGGCGCCCGGCTGCGAGCCCATCATCGCGCGGGTCTATGACGCGGCCGCTCCCTGTATCGACAACGACGCGATCTTCGCCGTGAAGGAGTCTGTGATTGCGTCCTG
>JBFWSI010000361.1:0-4772 GCA_050248455.1 Gammaproteobacteria bacterium
TCGTCGTGCGGCGCGTCAGGTGGAACTCGCCGACCCAGGCCGCGAGGAAATAGCCGAGCACGCCGATCAGGTTGCTGAGCCCGACGAGCGTGGCCGTGCCCGCGATGTCGAAGCCGCGCGCCTCGTGGAAATAGAGCGGCGAGAATATGAACGCGCCGCCGTAGGCGATCACGAAGAAATACTGCGCGAGGAACAGCGTCACCGTCCGCCGCCTGATCCCGGGCGCGAACAGTGCCCCGAGCGACGGGCGCGGCGCATTCGCGGCCGGCGCCACGAAGCGCGACGACTCGCGCACCGCCCGCTTCACGACCAGCGCGAACGGCAGGCCGATCAGGCCCGCGATGAACAGCACGCGCCAGCCGTGGTCGGCCAGCACGAGGACCGCGAGCATCGAGGCGAGGAACCAGCCGAGCGGATAGGCCACCTGCAGCAGGCCGGTCATCAGGCCACGGATCTTCGCCGGTGCCTCTTCGGCCACGAGTGCCCCGGTCGCCGGATACAGCAGGCCACCACTCGCCATGCTCGCGGCACGCAGCGCACCGAGCGCGACCGGGTTCATCGCGAGCCCGTGCGCGGCCACGAACACCGACGCGGCAACGATGCCGCCGATCATCGTCTTCTTGCGGCCGATACGGTCGGCGAGCATGCCGAGCCAGACGAGTGCGACGCCGCCGAGGCCGAAGGCCGCGCCGGTCAGCACGCCGATCCCGGTGCGACTCATGTCGAACTCGACGCGGATGACCGGCAGCGCGTAGCTCCACAGCGCCAGATCCATCTGCGACAGCGCGTAGGCACCGAAGCAGGTGAGCCACAGCCGGGTCGGGTAACCGCGGGCGAGCGCCAGGATCTCCCTGACTTTCATGCCGCAAACCGCTCGCGTTCGGCATCGCTCGCCTGCTGGAAGGTCCAGGTCATGCCGTCCGGCGTCACGGCACTGAACGCCGGCACGCCAAATTCGTCGGCGACGATGTCCGTGACGGCACGGCAGCCGGCCACGACGCAGCGCGAGCGCAGCGCGGCCAGATCATGCGCGCGCCAGGTGAACAGCGTGCAGCCGAGATGGCCCGGCTGCGACTGCGCGATCCGGTCGTCGAGCCGCGACGTGGACGGGAAGCGGAACAGGTAGAGCCGGCCCGAGCGGCGCGCGTCGTTGCGGTCGCCCGAGCGCGGTTCCTCGAACGTGTAGCACCAGTGCGTCTCGCCCTCGCGCAACTCGAACACCGCACGACTCGCCATCGCGGCTTCCCAGGGAATGGCCTGCACCGACTGCGTCCTGAGCCCGAGCACCGATTCATAGAACGAGAACACCGCCTCGTCGTCGCTCGCCACCATGAAGCTCGCGTTGACGATCTGCGAAGCCCGCAGCAGCGCGCCGCCATCGATACGGCCGAGCAGCGGACTGTCGTAGTGGAAGCGCTCGAGCAGCGCCTGGCGCCACAGCGGCTGCAGCAGCGTGTACTCGCGCACCGCCAGCAGCGTGTCCACGAACGGCCGCGCCGCCCTGCCGCCGAAGAGCTGCGGATTGTAGGACGACAGGTCGATGAAACCCGGTGGCAGATCGAGCAGCGGCGCGCCCTGGCGTCGCGCGAGCGCTGCGTGGTTGGCGACGTCGAGCGCGCTCGCGACGAACTGCGCGACCCAGCGGCTGCCGTGGGCACGCAGCCCGGTGAGCCCGATGCCGGGCCCGAGCGGGCGCTCCCACTGCATCAGCCGCACGAGGCCGTGATCCGAATCGAGGTGCCCGAGGCGCAGTGATGTCACGGCCGAGCGCACGCCGTACAGCGCGAACGCGGCCGGCTCGTCGAGCCGGCCGCTCGCGCCGCGGCGAAAGCCGTAGGCGGCCCAGTAGTCCGCGGCGGCGTCGAGATCCGGGACGCCGTAACAGACTTCGTGCAGGCCGCCCGCCGCCGCCATCAGAAGCGGTACTTCACCGAGGCCGACCAGGTACGCGGGTCGGCGGGATAGAGCACGGTCAGCAGGCCGCCGATGTAGAGGCCGGCACCGATGTACTCCTTGTCGGTGAGGTTCTTGCCGGCCAGGGTCGCGGACCAGCGCTCGTCCCCGGAAGTCCAGACGAGCGACGCGTCGACGAGCGTCAGGGCCGGCGTCGCGACGATCGGCGTGTTCGCGACGACGTTCTCCATGTGCGTGCGGTGGCTCACGTTGCCGTTGAGACGCAGCAGTCCGGGCGTCGGCAGCGGCAGATCCCACGAGAAGCCGGTCGTGTACGACCAGCGCGGGGCGCCTTTCAGATCGAGGTACGAGACATCCGTCAGCACGCCGTTCACGAGATTGAAGAACTCGTCGTAGCGCGCGTCGAGATAGCCGACCGTCGCGTAAGCGAACAGGCCGCGGGTCACCGCCGCACTGACCTCGAGCTCCGCGCCCTTGGTGGTAACCGCCGCGGCATTGAAGCGCCGGCTCACCAGCGTCGCGGGATCGTACGCGGACAGCTGCAGGTCCTCGTAATCGTTGTGGAACAGGGTCAGGTTCGTGCGCAGCCGGCGATTGAGGAACTCGGCCTTGACGCCGGCCTCGACGGTCGAGACCTCCTCCTCGTCGTACGGCGTCAGCGCCGTGATCGCCACCGAGCTGCGATTGAAGCCGCCGGCCTTGTAGCCTTCCGCCCAGGACGCGAACAGGAACACATTGTCGTTCAGCTTGTAGTCGACAGCCACGCGCGGCGTGAACGCGGTCCAGTCCTTGTCGGCGACGTAACGCAAGGCAAGCGTCGGATAGCGGTCGAGGAAGTCCTTCTTGTCCCAGGTGTAGCGCGCGCCCAGCGTGAAGCTCAGCGCATCGGTCGCGGCGAACGACGCCTGCCCGAACAGCGCGTAGCTGTCGGTCTCCTGGTGCGTCAGGTCCGGCGTCGCGGTGACCGGCGCAGCGGGATTCGCCCGGCTGCCAAAGTAGTTGATCGTGTCGTGATCCATCTTCTCGCTGAAGAAATAGGCCCCGAAGATCGCCTGCGTACGGCCCCAGTCGGACGCCAGCGTGAACTCCTGCGTGAACTGGCTCTGGCGGGTGTCGAAGGCGAAGTGCTGGATGACGCGCTCTTCGCCGTCGTTGTCGAAGATCCCGTAGTTGTCCATGTCGCGGTACGCGCTGATCGAAGTCAGCGTGTAGGCGCCGCTCGCCCAGGTGGCCGTGAGCGCGAGACCGCGCGTGCGCAGGTAGCCATCCGGATCGCCGTCGGCCGTGGTCACGAACAGATCCGCCGGATAACCGTTGAAAGCGCTCGCGCCGACGCCGACGTCGGCGAGGTCCTCGGACCAGTCGGCCGCCAGCTTCAGCTCGAGCGACTCGGCCGGCGACCAGATCAGCTTGCCGCGCAGCGCGGTCGTGTCCTTGGCGTTCACGTCGCGATTGAGCGTCAGGTTCCTGACGTTGCCGTCGCGCTCGTTCTTCAGCAGGCTGAGCGAGCCCTTGACCGAGTCGGTGATCGGCCCGCCGATCGTGCCGCGGATCTGCCGGCGGTCATAGCTGCCGACCGTCAGGTCCACCGAGCCGGCGAGCGCCTCGCTCGGATCCGCGGTGATGATCTTGATCGCGCCGCCGGAGGTATTGCGCCCGTACAGCGTTCCCTGCGGCCCGCGCAGCACTTCGATGCGTTCCACGTCGGAGAAATCGAAGATCGCGCCCTGCATGCGCGGATGGAACACGCCATCGACATAGAAGCCGATCGCACCGTCGGTGGTCGGCGTCGACTGGTCCTCGCCGACGCCGCGCAGGAAGACACGCGCCGAGTTCGGCAGCGCGGTGACCGGCTCGATGCGCAGGTTCGGCACCTGCGCCGCGACGTCGAGCATGCCGTCGATCTGCCGATTGACCAGCGCATCCCCGGTGAGCGCAGTGACCGACACCGGGGTCGTCTGCAGCAGTTCCGTCCGGCGCTGGGCGGTCACGGTAATGATCTCGAGGGCGTCATCCGATTCCTGCGCCGGCGCCGCCAGCGGGGCGGCAAGCAGCAGGGCGGGCAATAACCAGGTTTTTTCGCTGAAGTCTCGCACGGGTACTCCGTCAGCTTGGCAGGGGGTGAATGAACTTTTCGAATCGCTCCAGCGCCGAGCGCCGCAACTCGGCCATCAGCGCGAGAGTCGCGCGACCGACGACGGCGTCCTTGCGATGGAACATCGCGTAGGTCACTTCGAAGGTCATGTCGGGCACGCGCCTCTCGACGATGACGCCGCTTTCGATTTCGCGCTGGAAGAAGAGGCGGTTGGCGATGATCAGGCAGCGTTCGTCGAGCAGCAGCCCGCGGGTCACCAGCGGGTTGTCGCAGTCGATCACGCGCGGCGGCGCGAGCTGGCGCGTGGCAAACGCGTTCGAGATCGTCCGCTCGGTGAGGTCGCTGCGCCACACGCCGACGAAGGTCTCGTCGACGAGGTCCGGCAGGTCGACCTGCGCCCGCGCGGCCAGCGGATGCGTGGCGGCCATCAGCAGGTCGCTGCGCATCGTGAACAGGGGCCGGCGCTCGAGGCCCGACAGCTCGTCGTTGCGCAGATCGCCCATCGCGACGAAATCGAGTTCGCCCTCCATGAGCATCTGCAGCATGTTGTCCGGGTGCACGTTGGCGATCTTCAGCACGACGCGCGGATTGGCGTCGAGGAAGCGGCGGATCGCCGCCGGCGCGATGTACTCGGAGAACGACGAACCGAGCGCGATCGTCAGCTCGCCGCGATGCTCCTCGCGCAGCCCCTCGATCTCGGCGCGCGCCTTGCGGGCCTCGGCCTGGATCACCTTCGCGTACTGCGTCAGCGCGCGCCCGAACT
>JBFWSI010000362.1:0-4766 GCA_050248455.1 Gammaproteobacteria bacterium
CGATGAGTCCCCACACCTTGGCCGCCGGCGCGTTGATCTTGATGTCCTTCTCCACCTTCTGGCGCGACGGGCCATGCGCCGCGACGGCCAAGGGCAGCGCGCACAGCAGGACGAGGACGAGACGACGATGCATGTTCGAGTTCCCCCGGAGAGTCGCGACCGCTAATCGGCGGCCGGTTGCGATTTGAAGTCGCGGCATGGTAATCCGCGTCCAGGACGTCCACCAGCCCGCACGCTAGCGTAGCGACGGCGGCGACGTAGCACGCTGTGAACTCATTTCCCCGGGGACGTTCATGACGACGATAGTCTGGTTCCGGCGCGATCTGCGTCTCGCCGATCACGGGCCGCTCGCGGCAGCAAGCGCGCGCGGCGGCCCGATCGTGCCGGTGTACGTCGACGACGATGCAGGCGACCCCTGGGCGCCCGGCGCGGCGAGCCGCGTCTGGCTGCATCATTCGCTCGCTTCGCTCGCGCGCGATCTCGCCGCGCGCGGCAGCCCGCTGGTGCTGCGCCGGGGCCCGACGGCCGAAGTGCTCGAGGCGCTGGTCGGCGAGACCGGCGCCGAGGCGCTCGCGTTCAACCGCCGTCACGAGCCGCACGAGCGCGCGCGCGAGAAGCGCGTCGCCGCGCGCCTCGGCGAGCGCGTCGCGCTGCTCGCGAGCGACGACGGCCTGCTCGTTGCACCCGCGCAGATCGCGACCGGCGAAGGGCAGCCCTATCGCGTGTACACGCCGTTCTGGAAGCGGCTGCGTGAAATCTTCGTCCCGGGTCCGCCGCGCTCGCCGCCGCGCAGGCTGCCGCCGCCATCGCAGGCCGCGACCAGCCTGCCGCTCGCCGCGCTCGAGCTACTGCCGCGGATCCGCTGGGACGTGGATCTCCTCGCGCACTGGACCGTCGGCGAAGCGGGCGGGCAGCGCCGCCTCGAGGCCTTCGTCGCCGACGGGGTCGAGGACTACGCGGCCCTGCGCGATCTGCCCGGCACGGACGGCGTGTCGCGCCTGTCGCCGCATCTGCATTTCGGCGAGATCTCGCCGCGCCAGGCCTGGCACGCGGTCGTGGCGCAGGCGACGGCGAGCGGCCGCCTCGGCGTCTCCGACAAGGCGGTCGGTTGGTTGCGCCAGCTCGCATGGCGCGAGTTCGCCCAGCACCTGCTGCATCACTATCCGGCGACCAGCGATGCGCCGCTGCGCGAGGAGTTCACGCGCTTTCCGTGGGTCGAGGATGCGGCCGGGCTCGCGCGCTGGCAGCGCGGCACGACGGGGTATCCGATCGTCGACGCCGGCATGCGCGAGCTGTGGCAGACGGGCTGGCTGCACAACCGCGTGCGCATGATCGTCGCGTCCTTCCTGATCAAGGATCTCGGCGTGCACTGGCGCGAGGGTGCACGCTGGTTCTGGGACACGCTCGTCGACGCCGATCTCGGCAACAACACGCTCGGCTGGCAGTGGACGGCCGGCTGCGGCGCCGACGCCGCGCCGTACTTCCGTATCTTCAATCCCGTCCTGCAGAGCGCGAAGTTCGACCGCGACGGGCATTACTTGCGGCGCTGGCTGCCCGAGCTTGTGTCGCTGCCGACGGCGGCGCTGCACGCGCCGTGGCAGGCGCCGCCGCTGACGCTGGCGGCGGCGGGCGTGCGCCCGGGTGTCGACTATCCGATGCCGATCGTCGATCACGGCGCGGCGCGCAGCGCGGCGCTCGCGCGCCTGGAACGGATGACGTCGTGAGGCGAGCCGTCCTCCTGCTCTGCGCGGCGCTGTGCGTCGGGCTCGCGCTGCCCGCCCTCCGCGCGGACGACGCGCCGGGCGCGATGCGCGTCGCCGCGCTCGTCATCGAGACGCAGGCGGGCAGGCAGATCGAATACACGGTCGAGCTCGCGCTCAGCGACGCCGAACGACGGCGGGGACTGATGGGGCGGCACCGGCTCGCGGCGGACGCCGGCATGCTGTTCGACTTCGGCGCCGCGCAGCCGATCGCGATGTGGATGCGCGATACCCATGTCGCGCTCGACATGGTGTTCGCCGACGAGGCCGGCGTGATCGTCGACCTCATCGCGCACACGACGCCGCTCTCGGACACCCTGCTGATGCCGCGCGCACCGGCGCGCTACGTGCTCGAGCTGCGCGCGGGACAGAGCGCCGCGCAGGGGATCGCGACGGGCGACAGGCTGCGGCTCAGGACTTCGCCTTGAGGGATTCGAGCCCGGCCTCGAAGCCGTCCAGCGACAGCGGCACTTCGATCGGCCGTCGCTCGGCGTCGTGGAAGGTGACGGTCAGCTGCGTGCCCTGCCGCAGCTGCGACAGCAGCGCCTCGTTCAGCTTCAGGCCCGCGCGACAGCCGTTCGGCTCGCAGCGCTCGACGATCACGCGCGTCGGCTGCGCATCGCCGATGCGGATGCTGACGCCGGGCGGCAGCGAGATCCCGAGCGGCAGGCTCAACAGCGCGATCGGCGCGTCGGTGGTCGCGACGTAGCCGACGGCGAACTGCAGGACGCGCTGGCCGCCTTCGCGCAGGACGAGGTTCTGGAAGATGAAGCAGCCGCCCTGGACCTTGCCGCGGGATTCCTCGCACTTGGCGGTCCAGTTGCCGAACTTCTCGGTGTCCTGGGCCGTGACGCTCGTGGCGATCGGCGTCAGGGCAAGGGCCATCGCCGCCGCGTGCAGGCGCGACGCCTTCGATGGCGGCTGGGCAGGGCGAAAGCGCATGTTCATCCGGCGTCCTCGTGCAGCGCCAATTTACCGCACCTGCGACACGCTGGCCACGCGCGCTCAGCGCGCGAGCCGTGCACGGAACCATGCCGGCACGCGCGGATCGGGATGGACGTCGTAGTGATCGTAGGGCTTGAGGTCGATCACGGGCGTGCCGTCCCAGGCATCGAGGCGACGCACCGTGAGCAGGCGGCCTTCGCGCGCGAGCAGATCGACCACGGCGAGGCCGATCGGATTCGGGCGGGCACGACCGCGGGCCGCGAACACGCCCGTCGGCAGCAAGGTGCCGTCGCCGCGCGGCGACTTCCGCAGCGGCGGATCGCGTGGCGCGCGATCCATCCAGAACAGCACGATCAGCTGCGAGTATTCCTCGATGCCGGCGAGGGCGTCCGCGCAGGCCGGCAGCACTTCGATGGTGGAGACGAGCTCGCGCCGCGCGCGACCGACTTCGTCGTCCGCGAGCGGGCAGCGCACGTGGCCGACGACGCGCAGCGGCGCATCGAGCAGGGGCAGTTCGTCGCAGGACATCGGCGTCTCCACAGGCCTGATTCGTCAGCTGTCCGACACTCTACGGAAACTCGGCACAACTCGCCCCCGTAGCCCGGATTCCGCTGTGCTCCTTCCGGGCTACAGCGCACCTTCTTGTAATCTTCGTAGCCCGGGTGGAGCGCGCAGCGCGTAACCCGGGATTGGGCGTGTCGGTGTCGCGAAGATCCCGCGTTCCGCTCCGCTGCACCCGGGCTACGAGGCTCTCTTCGTAGCCCGCAAGAAGCGCAGCGGGATCCGGGCGGACGCACGAGAGAGAGTCGTCTGGCTCGCTCCCTTAGCACCGGCCTGCTAGGCTCGCCGGCATGCCGGAGTCCACGCAAGCAGATCTGTTCAGCCCGCTGTTCCACCCCGCCGTGGCGGCGTGGTTCGACGCGAGCTTCAGCGGCCCCACGGCCTGCCAGTCGCGCGCCTGGGCCGCGATCGCCGCCGGCCACCACACCTTGATTGCGGCGCCGACGGGCTCGGGCAAGACACTCGCCGGCTTCCTGATGGCGATCGACAGCCTGGTGCGTCAGGCCGCGCACGGGCCGCTGCCGGAAGGCACGCAGGTCGTCTACGTTTCTCCGCTGAAGGCGCTGAGCAACGACATCCAGCGCAACCTCGAAGGACCGCTCGCCGGGATCGGCGCGCGCCTCGAAGCCGTCGGCGGCGAGGATCCCGGCATCCGCACGGCCGTGCGCACCGGCGACACGCCCGACACGGCGCGCGCGCTGATGCGCCGGCGTCCGCCGCACATCCTGGTCACGACGCCGGAGTCGCTGTACATCCTGCTGACCAGCGACAGCGGCCGCGAGATGCTGGCGACGACGCGCATGGTGATCGTCGACGAAATCCACGCCGTCGCCGGCACCAAGCGCGGCGCGCACCTCGCGCTGTCGCTCGCGCGGCTGGACGCGCTGTGCGCGACGCCGCCGCTGCGCGTCGGCCTGTCGGCGACGCAGAAGCCGGTCGAGGACATCGCGCGCTTTCTCGTCGGCCCGGGCCGGGACTGCACCGTCATCGACGAGGGCCACGTGCGCGATCGCGTGCTGTCGATCGAGATGCCGTCGTCGCCGCTGGAGACCGTGCTGTCCGGCGACACCGCGCGCGAGATCTACGATCGCATCGCAGAGCTGATCGCGGCGCATCGCACGACGCTGGTCTTCGTCAATACGCGGCGGCTCGCCGAGCGCGTCGCGAAGGCGCTGTCCGAGCGGCTCGGCGAGGCCGCGATCACCGCGCACCACGGCAGCATGGCGCGCGAGCGGCGCCTGCAGGCCGAGCAACGGCTGAAGGCCGGCGAGCTGAAGGCGCTGGTCGCGACCGCCTCGCTGGAGCTCGGCATCGACATCGGAGAAGTCGATCTCGTCTGCCAGCTCGGCTCGACGCGCACGCTCGCGATGTTCCTGCAGCGCGTCGGGCGCTCGGGCCATGCGGTCGGCGCAGTCGCGCGCGGCTGCCTGTTTCCGCAGACGCGCGACGAGCTGGTCGAATGCGCGGCCCTGCTCGACATGACCCGGCGCGGCGAGCTCG
>JBFWSI010000363.1:0-4762 GCA_050248455.1 Gammaproteobacteria bacterium
CGACGGGCAAAGGCGACCGGGACTTCGTAGCGCCGGCGGCGCTCGTGACGCGAGGCGACGGCAAGGAGATCATCTTGGCGGGCTCCAAGGATGGCATGTTCTATGGGCTCGATCCGGACAACGATGGAGCCGTGATGTGGAAGGTCCGCGTCGGGCGCGGCGGTGAGTTGGGCGGCATCGAGTGGGGCTTCGCGACCGACGGTCGCAACGCATACGTGCCGGTCGTTGATATGGACGCGGACATGAAGTCGGACGGCTCGTTTACGGCGGTCGATCTGCAGAGCGGGAAGCCCGCGTGGCGGGTGTCTGGTCTGCCGGGCGAATGCGAGGGCAAGGCCTCGCCACCCTGCAACAACGCCTTTACGGCGCCGAGTACCGTGATCGGCGGCTTCGTTTTCACGGGCACGAATGATGGTGTGCTGAAGGCGTTCGACACCCAGTCCGGCGAAGAGGTGTGGAAGTATGACACGGTGCGGGATTACGAGACCGCGAATGGCCGCCCCGGCCGCGGTGGGTCGCTTGCGGCCTATGGCGGCCCCGTCATCGTCGGCAACCACCTCTACATCCTGTCCGGGATGGATTTGCTGAATGCCGGGCTGCCGGGCAACGTGCTGCTGGCCTTCGAGATCCCGGAATGAGGGTGCGTGATGGACGCGTCGGGGATACGTCACGCACGGAACGGTGACGTTGTAGCTCGGCGGCTCGTGATCGCCGAATCCACCTTGCTGAGGCCTCGTGCGATCAGAGCGGCAGCGTGGGCGCGCCCACGACTGCTCCACGAACACTCGCGCTTCGAAGCCCAAATTGTAGGGATCCCGTAGGGCGCACCGAAACCCGGGATCTTTCGCATACCGGCACGCACTATCCCGGGTTGCGCGCTACACCTGCGCGACGAGCAGCCGGCGTGTCCGGCCCGCCCCCCTTTGCGAATGCCGCGCGTCGCGTTACGGTGCGGACATGTCCGTGCCTTCCCCGAACTCATCCGCGACGTATTGGCCGCTGGTGCTGTCCGCCGCGGCGATTCTGATGATCTCGATGGGCGCGCGCCAGTCGCTGGGGCTTTTCGTCGCGCCGATCGACGGCGCCACCGGGCTCGGTATCGCGACCGTGAGCCTCGCCTTCGCCGTCTCCCAGCTGATTTGGGGAGCGGCACAGCCGGTCTACGGTGCGCTGGCCGAACGCTGGGGTACGCGGATGGTCATTGTCGTCGGTGCGTTGCTCGTCGCGCTCGGCATGGCGATGACGCCGTTCGCGCGCTCGCCGCTGAGCTTGACGTTCTGGATCGGCGTCGTCGCCGCCGCCGGGGCCGCCGGCGGCAGCTTTGCAGTCCTCATCGGCGGCATTGCGCGCCATCTGCCGGAGGAGCGACGCGCGTTCGCGACGGGTTTCGTCAATGCCGGCTCGTCCTTCGGCCAGTTCCTGTTCGCGCCACTCGCGCAGATGTTGATCGCGGCCTTCGGCTGGGTCAGCGCGATGCTCGCACTCGCCGCCTCCGCCTTGCTGACGATCCCGCTCGCCTGGACCATGACGCGCGCGACGCGGGCCGCGCCACCGCTGGTCGCGCATGCCGAATCCCCGCTCGGCGAACAGTTGAAGCGCGCGTTGCGCGAACGCAGCTACCTGCTGCTGCACCTCGCGTTCTTCACCTGCGGTTTTCACATCGCGTTTCTCGTCACGCATCTGCCGGGTGAGGTCGCGCTGTGCGGATTGTTGCCGACGGTTTCGGCCTCGTCGCTCGCGCTGATCGGGCTGTTCAACATTGCTGGCAGCCTGTCCGCCGGCGCGCTGAGTCAGCGCTACCGGATGAAGAACGTGCTGATGGCGACGTACGGCGCGCGCGCCGTGATCATTGGCCTCTACCTGATCGCGCCGAAGACGGCCTGGACTTTCTACCTCTTCGCCGCAGCGCTCGGCTACACCTATCTCGCGACGGTGCCGCCGACCGCCGGACTCATCGGTAAGCTGTTCGGCCCGCGCCATCTCGCGACCCTGTTCGGCCTCACGCTCTTCACGCACCAGATAGGCGGCTTCTTCGGCGCCTGGCTCGGCGGCCTCACGATCAGCCGCTTCGGCGACTACACGTGGATGTGGTACGCGGACATCGTGCTGGCCCTCGCCGCGGTGATCTGCCATTTGCCGATCAGGGAAGCGCGTCCGCTCGCGAAGCCGGTGCCGGCGTGAAGGAATTATTTGCCACCGAGAACACAGAGAACACCGAGACGAGAGGAATTGATCGTAGGCTTCGTAGCCCGGATGAGCGCAGCGAATCCGGGATCCGGCCAGTCACATGCGGCGCGCTCGCCAATCGGCCGCGCCCGCGTGAAGGATCGGTAATGACCCCGAGAGTACCGAGGACCGGTTGGGCTCCGTTCGTCAACCCAACCTACGACTAATTCCTCTCTCCTCGGTGTTCTCTGTGTTCTCGGTGGCAATACGAAACTTCCCGAAGAAAGGAAAAACGACGTGGACTTCACCTGGACCTCCGAACAGCAGCAGATCCGCGACAGCGTGTTGAAGCTCTGCGCGCGCTTCGACGATGCCTACTGGCTCGCGCGCGACGCCGGCCACGAGTTCCCCGAGGACTTCTGCCGCGCGCTGGCCGACGCGGGCTTCGTCGGCGTCGCGGTGCCCGAGGAGTACGGCGGCAGCGGGCTCGGCACGACCGAGGCCGCGATCGTCGTGCAGGCAATCTCGGAGTCCGGCGCGGCGAACAGCGGCGTGTCGGCGGTCGCGATCGGGCTGTTCGGCCTCAAGCCGCTGCTCGTCTACGGCAGCGAGGAGCAGAAGCGCGCGTGGGTGCCGCGCATCGTCGCGCGCGAGGACATCGCCTGCTTCGGCGTCACCGAGCCGAACACGGGCCACGACACGACGCGGCTGAAGACCCGCGCCGAGCGCCGCGGCGATACCTATTACGTGTCCGGCGAGAAGGTGTGGATCTCGACCGCGCAGCAGGCGAACAAGATCATGCTGATCGCGCGCACCACGCCGCTCGAGGAGACGAAGAAGCCGATCGACGGCCTGTCGCTGTTCTATACCGATCTCGATCGCCGTTACGCCGACATCCGCGAAATCGCGAAGATGGGGCGCGCCTGCGTCGACTCGAATCAGATCTATTTCGATGCGATGCCCGTGCCGGCAGCGCATCGCATCGGCGAGGAGGGCAGGGGCTTCCGTTATCTGCTGGCCGGCCTCAACGCGGAGCGCATCCTGATCGCCGCGGGCCTCGTCGGCCTCGGCCGCGCCGCGCTGCGCCGGGCCGCGGCCTATGCGAAGGAGCGCATCGTGTTCGGACGCCCGATCGGCATGAACCAGGCGATCCAGCATCCGCTCGCGGCGAGCTGGGCGAAGCTCGAGGCGGCCAACCTGCTCGCGTTCAAGGCGGCCGCGATGCAGGATCGCGGCGAGGACTGCGGCGCCGAGGCCAACGCCGCGAAATACCTCGCCGCCGAAGCCGCCTTCGAGGCCTGCACGCAGGCCGTGCTGACGCACGGCGGCATGGGCTATGCGAAGGAGTATCACGTCGAGCGTTATCTGCGCGAGGTGATGATCCACCGTATCGCGCCGATCAGCCCGCCGCTGATCCTGAGCTACCTCGCCGAGCGCGTGCTCGGCCTGCCGAAGTCTTATTGATCCAGGAGGTCAGCATGCGTTTCGCCCTGGGGCTCGCCAACGCCGCCGACAGCTGGCGTACGGCCGTACGCGCCGAGGAGCTCGGCTTCGATACCGTATGGTTCGAGGACAGCCAGATGGTCGCGGCCGATCCCTTCGTCGTGATGGCGGCGGCGGCGATGAAGACCACGCGCATCCGGCTCGGCACCGGCGTGTGCATCCCGACCAACCGCATCCCGCCGGTGACGGCGAACGTGCTCGCGAGCCTCAACGCGCTCGCGCCGGGACGCATCGACTTCGGCGTCGGCACCGGCTTCTCGGCGCGGCGCGCGATGGGGCTGCCGGCGATCTCGGTGGCGACCTTGGGGCGCCACCTGCGCGCCGTGCGCGGGCTGCTCGACGGCGACACCGTCGAATGGTCCTTCGACGGCCAGCGGCGCAAGCTTCGCTTCGTCAATGCGGATCTCGGGCTCTTCAACGTGGACGATCCGATCGAATTCCACGTCGCCGCGATGGGGCCGCGCACGCGCGCGCTGACCGCCGACACGGGCAGTCACTGGATCGCGGTCTACATGCACCCTGCGCAGGCCGCCGCCGAGATCGCGGAGATGAACCAGGCTTATGCCGACGCCGGCGAGGATCCCGCGCGCTTCCGCAAGACGGCCTACACCTTCGGCGCCGTGCTGCGCGACAACGACTCCTTCGACGCGCCGCGCATCCGCCAGCAGGCCGGCCCCGTCGCGGCGATGGTGCTGCACAACCTGATGGAGACGCAGTACGGCGATCTCGGCACTGGCGGCATCGCCGACGAGGCGCTGGTCGAGGCCTATCGCCACATCTACGAAGCCTACGAACCCGCCGATGCGCGTTACCTGAGCCTCCACCGCGGCCACGCGCTGTTCCTGAAACCGGAGGAGGAAGCCTTCGTCACCGGCGACTTCATCCGCCAGTGCTCGTTCTCGGGCACCGCCGAAGCGCTCGCCGACCAAGTGAAGGGCATGCGCGACGCCGGCTATACCGACGTCTCATTCGTGGTTTTGCCGCAGTATCCGGAGATGGTGGAGGACTGGGCACGGGTGCGGGATCTGGCCGCGGCAGGCTGACAGCTGCGCTTTCGTAACCCGGGTGCAGCGCGCAGCGCGGAACCCGGGAT
>JBFWSI010000364.1:0-4749 GCA_050248455.1 Gammaproteobacteria bacterium
CACCGATCCGGGTTGCCCGTTGACGATAGGCCGCGACTGCACGATCGGCCACAAGGTGATGCTGCACGGCTGCACGATCGGCGACAACACGCTGGTCGGTATCAATGCCGTGATCCTCAACGGCGCGCGCATCGGCCGCAACTGCCTGGTCGGCGCCGGCGCGCTGATCACCGAAGGCAAGGAGATCCCCGACGGCTCGCTGGTCGTCGGCAGTCCGGGCAAGGTCGTGCGCGCATTGACGCCGGAACAGATCGCGGGCCTCACGCAGTCCGCCGCGCGCTACGTCGAGAACTGGCGGCGCTTCCGCCGCGGCCTGCGCCCGCAGGACGACGTCACGCGGCCCGCGTCTTCGTAGCCCGGGTGGAGCGCGCAGCGCGTAACCCGGGATTCGGCATATCGGTGCGCCGAAGATCCCGGGTTTCGCTCCGCTGCACCCGGGCTACGAAAGCCCGGGTCCCTTCAAGCCGTCAGGCGCTCCACCGGCACCTCCGTCGCAGGCTGGGTCTGCGTCGCCGCCACCGGCACTTCGATCTTCAGCATGCCGTCGCGCAGCGTCGCGCGCGCGGCGGCGGGCTCCAGCGGCGTGGACAGCTCGACGCAGCGGAAGATCTGGCCGTGCGGCAGCTCGTCGACGTGGACGCGCTCGTTCTCCTCCGCATGGGCGCGTCCGCTCTCGCCGCGGACCAGGATTCGATGATCGGTCATCTGCACGTCGACGTCGTCGGGCTTCAGACCGGGCATCGCCATTTCGACGGTCACCGTGCCGTCGCGCTCGACGACGCTGATCGGCGGCTGCCAGCACAGCTCGCGCTCCGCGCTCAGCCAGTCGTCGAGCTCGCGGCATCCGCACAGCCCATGGGTTTCGAACAGCTCGAATGCACGCTGCGTGATGCGGCTGTGCATTTCGTCGAGGACATCGTCGAGTGTCTCCACCGCGCGCGCGGGCACCGCTTCGGCGAGACGGTGTTGATCGAGTATCGCGGACCTGGCCATGGTCGACTCCTTTGCATGTTGTACTGCGACAGAGGACGGCCATGAGTTGCGCTTGGCGCTCGCACGAACCTCGTTGTTGTTGTTCGTGTCGGCATGCCTCCGCGACGGAAGGCGGTTCGTGACGGCCATGGCGCACACCATGGCGAGAAGGAACGGTACGACGGTAGGCATCCGGCGTATGCCGGCGCTTGACGTCGATCAGGTTCGGGGTGATGTGCGCCTGCGTCCTACACGGCAGGCAGCGTAACCCGGGATCCGGCGCGTCGAGGCAATCGAAGCTCCCGGGTTTCGCTGCGCTTCACCCGGGCTACGAAGAGCTGCGGCCCGCGAAGGTCAGCGGGCGCCCGAGCGCCTGCGTGCCCAGCACCGGCAGTGCGCGATCGCGCGCCCAGACTTGCGTCCCCGCGATGAACACGGCGTCGACGACACCGTCCGAGCGGTTCACGAGCTGCTTTTCCTGCAGCACCTCGCGGTATACGAGCCGGCGGCTGCGATCGGTGTCGTAGCTCGACAGCGCCGCGGGATCGACGACGGCGACGTCCGCCTGGCGGCCGATCTCGATCGAGCCGGCGTCGATGCCGAAGAACTCCGCCGGATCGCGCGTCAGCTTCTTCACCGCCTGCGCGACGCGCGCGAGCGAGCGCTGCTGCGCGAAGCGCAGGGTCTGCAGGTTGCCGTCGAAGAAGGCCATGTTGATCAGGTGCGCGCCGGAGTCGTTGAAGCCGGGCAGGGTGTGCTCGTCGAACAGCAGCTTCTCGAGGATCTCCGGCCGATCGTTGCCGACGACGAAGTGGAAGCGGATGTCGCGGTCGAACTCCCGCAGCAGGTGCAGGAAGAAGGCCGGATGCGAGCGCATCGAGCCGGCGGCGCGGGCGAAGGCCGCCGCTTCCGCCTCGCTGCGCGCCGCGCGCCGGTTGCCGCCGCGCCAGCTCTCGGCGCGCCGGTAGACCTGGCCCATGGTTTCCCCGCACCACTCGCCGACCGGGCAGTCGTCGATGTGCATGATGTCGAGATTGCGCTGGAAGGTCAGCACGAGCTTGCGATCGAACCAGTCGCGCTCGAACTGCTCGATGTAGGCGGGCTGCGCCAGGATGCGCCGGCGGCCTTCGCGATCCTCGAGCTCGCACTCGAGCAGCGGTCGCGTCGTCGAGAACTCCTCGAACACCGGGCTGATCGGGCCGACGCACCAGATCTTGAACGGCGTGCCCAGCACCTGGAAGTGGAACTTGCCCTGCATCAGCGGCGAGTTCAGGAAGCGCGCGAGGCCGAGGAAGGTCTTCCACGCCTTGCGCTCGTGCACGAGATCGATCGCCGTCAGCGCGGTCGTGCGCAGCGGCTTGCCGAACAGCCGGCCGCTCGTGTACAGGAAGCGCTTGAAGGTCGCGAAGCGATCGAGCGTGTCGGGTGTCGCCTGCCACACGCGCTCGTGCTCGCGCACGACGTCGAGCAGCCGCTTCTGCTCCTCGCGGGCGGCGTAGGGCGACGGGATCTTCGCCGCCGTATGCGGCTTGTTCGCGAGATAGTGGAAGGGGATGTTGTCGGTCGAGAAGCCGACATAGCCTTCCTGCATCGCCCGCGCGAGCAGGCGCTCCATCTGCTGCAGCTCCGCTTCCGTCGGGGCGCGCGAGATCGACTGCTCGACCCCCATCGCCTCGATGCGCAGCATCGAGTGCGGAATCAGCGGCACGACGTTCGGGCCCAGCGGCAGGCTCGCGAGATGCTCGAGATACTCGCGCGTCGATTGCCAGGTGACGACGTCGACGCAGCGCTTCAAGACTTCCTTCGGGATGTTCTCGACGCGCGCGAAGCAGTCGAGGATCGGATCGTCGTCGCCGCGGCGCTGGGCGCCGAAGGCCGTGCCCAGGCTGCAGTTGCCGAAGACGACGGTCGTCGTGCCGTGACGCACGACCTCCTCGAGGCCCGGCGCGAGCTCGACCTCGAGATCGAGGTGCGTGTGGATGTCGAGCAGGCCCGGCATCACCCACAGGCCCTGCGCGTCGTACACGCGTCGCGCACGCGCCGGATCGAGCCCGGCGCCGCGCGCGGCGATGCGGCCGTCGGCGAGCGCGAGATCCTCGACGAAGGGCGCGGTGCCGCCGCCGTCGAACAGCAGCCCGCCCCGGAGCAGTACGTCCCAGTCCTCGCGCATGCGCCCGCCGCCTCAGCTCAGGCTGCCGAGCGCATCGGCTTCCTGGCGCAGCTTGTACTTCTGGATCTTGCCCGTCGCCGTCTTCGGCAGCTCGCGGAAGACGATGGTCTTCGGCGCCTTGAAATGCGCCATGTGCTCGCGGCAGTACTTGATCAGATCCTCGGCGCCGACCTGCGGCGCATCCTGCTTCAGCCACACGAAGGCGCAGGGCGTCTCGCCCCATTTCTGGTCCGGGCGCGCGACGACCGCGGCTTCGAGCACCGACGGATGGCGGTACAGCACTTCCTCGACTTCGATCGAGGAGATGTTCTCGCCGCCGGAGATGATGATGTCCTTCGAGCGATCCTTGATCTGGATGTAGTTCTCGGGGTGCATCACGCCGAGATCGCCGGAATGGAACCAGCCGTCGGCGAGCGATTCGTCGGTCGCCTTCGCGTTCTTCAGGTAGCCGCGCATGACGACGTTGCCCTTGAACATGATCTCGCCGATCGTCTTGCCGTCGCGCGGCACGGGTTTCATCGTGTCCGGATCGATCACGTCCAGATCCTCGAGCACCGGGTAGCGCACGCCCTGGCGGATGCGGATCTCGGCCATCTGCTCCTTGGTGTAGCCGGCCCATTCGGGCTGCGGCGCGGTGAACACGGCCGGGCCGTAGGTCTCGGTGAGGCCGTAGGAGTGGATGACGTCGAAGCCCGCCTTCTCCATGCCCTCGATGATCGCGGCCGGCGGCGCCGCGCCGGCCGTCATCACGTGCACGGGCGCCGTCAGCTCGCAGCGCTCGGCCGCGGACGCATTGAGGATGAAGTTCAGCACGATCGGCGCGCCGCAGAAGTAGTTGACGCCGTAGTGCCGGATCGAATCGTAGATATTGGCGGCCGTGATCCGGCGCAGGCACACGTTGGTGCCGCCCTGCATCGCGATCGTCCACGGGAAGCACCAGCCGCAGCAGTGGAACAGCGGCAAGGTCCACAGGTAGACCGGGTTCAGCGGCATGCTCCAGGCCAGCGCGTTGCTCATCGCGTTGAGATAGGCGCCGCGGTGGTGGTAGACGACGCCCTTCGGATTCCCCGTCGTGCCGGACGTGTAGCACAGCGCGATCGCCTGCCACTCATCCTCGGGCAGGCGCCACGGCCAGGCCGGATCGCCCTCGGCGAGCAGATCCTCGTACTCGAGCGCGCCGATGCGATCGTGGCAGGGCGCGGCCGGATCGGCGATGTCGATGACCAGCGGCCGCACCTGCGCCTTGGCGAGCGCCTCGCGCATCACCGGCGCGAACTCGGTGTCGGTCAGCACGACCTTCGCGCCGCCGTGATCGAGGATGAAGGCGATCGCGTCGGCGTCGAGGCGGATGTTGATCGGGTTCAGCACCGCGCCGCAGGCGGGCACGCCGAACAGCGCCTCGTAGAAGGCCGGGATGTTGGTGGCGACGATCGCGACGGTGTCGCCCTTGCCGATGCCGCGCTTCTCCAGCGCGCTCCCGAGCCGGCGGCAGCGCGCGAAGGTCTCCGCCCAGGTATGGCGCCGGTCGTTGTGGACCACCGCGAGCCGGTGCGGATACACGGACGCGGCCCGCTCGACGAAGCTGAGCGGCGACAGCGGCACGTAGT
>JBFWSI010000365.1:0-4736 GCA_050248455.1 Gammaproteobacteria bacterium
TGCGCACCGACTCCGGCGGCGCCGGCCGCCAGCGCGGCGGCCTCGGCACGAAGAAGAGCTACCGCTGCCTGGACGCCGAGTTCACGGCCTCGCAGCTGACCGATCGCCACCAGCACCAGGCCTATGGCCTCGCCGGCGGCCAACCGGGCGCGGCCGGCATGACCTGGTATCAGGCCAGCGGTCACGACGGCTGGCAGACCATGGTCGAAGCCTTCGACAAGCGCTCGACCAGCAAGTGGTCGAACGTCACCTTCAAGCCCGGCGATCGCGTGCAGATCCTGACTCCGGGCGGCGGCGGTTACGGCATGCCGGCCGAGCGCGATCCCGCGCAGCTCGCCGCCGACCTGCGCGACGGCTTCGTCAGCGCCGAGGCCGCGCGGCGCGATTACGGCAGAAACGTCTGAAGAGGTTCGATCATGCGCTTCAGCGCCAACGGCTATTACGTCGAACGCTACGTCAAATGCGACTGCTGTGGCGTGCTGATCTACGGCGAAGGCATCGCCGTCACGCATCCGACCGCCGGCGCGCTGCTGTTCTGCTCGCCGTGGTGCCGCGAATGGCAGACGCAGAAGCTCGCCGGCGTCGAGTCGCCGCGCGTCGCACTGTCCTTCACTTGAGCATCGCGCGATGACGGTCCATCGCCTGCGACTGAACGCCCTCGACTACGCAGTCACCGAGGAAGGCAGCGGCGAGCCCGTGCTGCTGCTCCACGGCTTCCCCGATTCCGCGCGCCTGTGGCGCCACCAGCTCCCCGCGCTCGTCGCCGCCGGCTACCGCGTGCTCGCGCCCGATCTGCGCGGCTTCGGCGAGACCGCGAAACCGGCGGAAGAAGCCGCCTATACGCTGGGCAGCGTGCTCGGCGACGTCGTCGCGCTGCTCGATCACTTCGGCATCGCGCGCACGCGGCTGATCAGCCACGACTGGGGCGCGGCGCTCGGCTGGGCCTTCGCGGCCTACATGCCCGAGCGCGTGCACTGTCACATCGCATGCTCGGTCGGCCACCTGTCCGCGCTGTGGCACGCGGGGATCGCGCAGCGCCGGCTCGCCTGGTACATGCTGCTGTTCATGAATCGCGGGCTGGCCGAGGAGATCCTCCGGCGCGACGACTGGCAGTGGTTCCGCGATCTGTTCCAGCATCATCCGGAAATGGACGCCTGGCTCGCCGATCTCGACCGGCCCGGCGCCCTGACCGCCGCATTGAACTGGTATCGCGCGAACGTCGGTGTCGAGACCTGGACGCGCGAAGGCTGGGTGCTGCCGCGCGTGAAGGCGCCGACTCTTGGAGTGTGGAGCACCGGCGACGCCTATCTGACCGAGACGCAGATGGTGAGCTCGGCGCAGTACATGGACGCCTCCTGGGACTACCGGCGGCTCGAAGGCGGCAGCCACTGGTTCATGCTCGACCGTCCGCACGACGTCGCGCGTCTCTTCGTCGACTGGCTCGACCGGCACTGACCCTCCGAGGACCTCGCGATGCCCGATCGTCTGCGCGGCAAGACCGCCTTCATCACCGGCGCCTCGCGCGGCATCGGCCGCGCGATCGCGGAAGCCTATGCCGCCGAGGGCGCCGGTCTCGTGCTCAATGCGCGCGACGACGCGCGGCTCGCGGCCGTCGCCGAGGAAATCGAACGCGACTACGGGGTCGCCGTGCGCACGGCGGCCGGCGACATCACCGATCGCGCGGCCGTGCGCGGCCTGGTCGATCGCACGCTGGCGGCGGGGCCCGTCGACGTGCTCGTCAACAATGCCGGCGTGCACAAGGCGCGCGGCTTCCTCGACTACAGCTTCGAGGAGTTCCGCGAAGTGATGGAGACCAACGTCTACGGCGTGCTGCACGTCACGCAGTTCCTGCTGCCCGGCATGATCGCGCGCAAAAAGGGCCGCGTGATCAACCTCGCCTCCACCGCCGGCAAATGGGGCTCGCGCAATCAGAGCGCCTACAACGCGTCGAAGCACGCCGTCGTCGGCCTCACGCGCTGCCTCGCGCTCGAGATGGCCCCGCACAACGTGCTCGTCAACGCGATCTGCCCATGGATCGTCGACACCGACATGGCGACGGGCTTCATCGACGAGCACGCCGCGGCGAACGGCCTCGATCCCGCCCGCATGCTCGAGGCCTTCAAGGCCGCGGTGCCGATCAAGCGCATGATCAAGCCGGCGGAAGTCGCCGCGATCGCCGTGTTCCTCGCCTCGGACGAGGCCAGCTACGTCAATGGCCAGAGCTGGGCGGTGGACGGCGGCTACACGATGATCTGAGCTCGGTGCGTACTGCTCGGAGGCATTTGATCCCGATCACGCCGGCCGGCGGCTTTCCATCTATCGTCGAGTCCGTCGTCGCCGGCATCCGAGGCGGCTCGAATCCCGGCATGCGATCCTTTCGAGGAAGGCACATGAACACCGTCGTCGAAGGGTATGAACGTCCTGCGCGGCATCCCGAGCTCGCGACCTTCGTGCGCGCGACCCGTCCGCCGTTCCTGATCCTCACCGTAATCGCCTGCTTCGTCGGCTTCGCGACCAGCGCGGCACAGGGCGTGCCGTTTCAGAGCGGCTATGCCGCCGCGACGCTGCTGCTCGCCGTGCTCGCGCACGCCGCCGCCAACGTCTGGAACGACTGCAGCGATGCGCTGCTCGGCACCGACGCGATCAACGTACGGCGCATCGAGCCCTACACCGGCGGCTCGCGCGTGATCCAGAACGGCGAGCTGAGCGCGGCGGACATGCGGCGTTACGCGCTCGCGCTCGCCGGCGCCGCCATCGCCGGCGGGCTGCTGCTGGCGGTGCTGCGCGGGCCGGGCCTGCTCGCGATCGGGCTGGCCGGCGGCTTCATCGGCTGGGCCTATTCGCAGCCGGGGCTCGCGCTGATGTCGCGCGGGCTCGGGGAATTCGCGGTCGGTATCGGCTGGGCCCTGGTGGTCGTCGGTGCGGACTTCGTGCAGCGTGGCCACTTCACGGATCTGCCCTTCGCCGCCAGCGTCGGCGTCGCGCTGCTGGTCGCGGCGCTGCTGACGATCAACCAGATCCCCGACATCGACGCCGATCGCGCCTGCGGCAAGCACACGCTTGCCGTGCGTCTCGGTGCCCTGGCGACCTCGCGCGTCTACGCGTGCTTCACGCTCGGTGCCTACGTGTGGCTGGGCTTCGCGATCGCGAGCGCGCGTCTGCCGAGTTCGGCGGCGCTCGCCGGCCTCGCGTTGCCCATCGCCGCGGCCGCGCTGCGCGGCGCCTTCCGCCACGTCGGTCCGCGCGGTGGCGATCTGCGGCCCGCCCTGCGCGCGAACGTGCTCCACGTGCTCGCTCACATCGCCCTGCTCGCGCTCGGGCTGTGGCGCGCCGCGCCTTGAACGCAGCGGCGACGGCACCCGAAGACCACCGACGATCTGACGGTCGACTTCGCGACCGAAGGCGCGCAACGTCCTACGCCGACTGCTGCCGCGAGCGGACTGCCCCCGGTCGCGCCGCTGCGTAGCGTGCCGGTCATTCCGATCGTGACAGTCCGTCATGGAGGACCGCCGCGTGATTCGTCGCCCCCTGTACGCTGCCGCGCTCGCAGTCATTCTGATATTCGCAGGCTGCTGCCTCGCCGCGATCGTCGGCCCGCTTGCCGAGCGCGGCGGTGCATTGCTGCTGCTGGCGGCCGTCGTCGCGCTGGTCACGGCAGTCGCCGGCGCGGGCTGGGGACTCACGGCCTTCATCGCCGGCGCTGCCTGCGCCGTGTTCCTGCTCACGCCCGCGGGGATGGGCTCGATCGACGAGCCCGCGTCGCAATTCCTGCTCGCGCTGTATGCGCTCGCGGCCTTGCCCGTGCTGGTAGCGGTGTCGACGCTGCGCGGGCGCGTCGCGCATCTCGATCACGCGTGCCGTCTGCGCGAGGCGCGTTTCGATGCCATCGGCGACGGGCTCATCACGCTCGACGCCGCCGAGCGCGTCACGCAGATGAACCGCGCGGCCGAGCGGCTCACCGGCTGGCGCGCGCTGGACGCGCGCGGCAAGCCGCTGCCGCAGATCCTGCGCCATGCGGCGCCGGCCGAGTCCCCTACCGCGGATCCCGCCTCCCCTGCGCTCGCCGGCGGTAATGCCCAGGAGAGGCTTGCGCTGGTCGCGAGCGACGGCAGCGAGCGCATCGTCGTGCCGATTGCCGCGCCCGTGCCCCTGCCCGACGGCGACGGAGGTCGCGTGATACTCCTGCGTGACGCGACCGGCTGGCAAACTGCGGAGCGCCGGCTGCGCGCCCTCGTCGACGAGCTGTGGATCGCGAACCGGCGCAAGGACGAAGCGATTGCGGCGCTGACGAGCGGCGGCGGCGCGAAAGCCGAGGCCGCGGCGAGCGACGCGGCGCCGCCGCCGGAACCGGCGCCGGCCGCCTCCTCGCCGCCACGGTCCGACGCGATCGAGCCCGACACCCAGCCTTATCACACCTGCGTCGAGATCGCGCCGGACGAGCGCGTGCTGATGCTGTGCGACGACAGCGACAGCGCCTTCGCGCTGTCGATGCTGCTCGGCATGGCAGGCTACGACGTGAAGACCGCCGCCTCTGCCCCCGAAGCCCTGCGCCAGGCGACCCGCTTCGCGCCGCGCGTCGCGCTGATCGATACGACGATGAGCGATACCGACGGCTACGCCGCCGCGAAAGCCCTGCGCAGCATCTGCGCCGAGCTCGATCTCGTCGCGCTCACGAGCCCCGGGCAGTCCCCGGACCGCCGCGCGCTCGCCGAAGCGGGCTACTCGATTGCAGTGCC
>JBFWSI010000366.1:0-4721 GCA_050248455.1 Gammaproteobacteria bacterium
CGATGCCGTCGAGACGGCCCTGCTCGCCGACTGCCTCCCCCGCTGGCGCAGTCGGCTCGTCGAACTCAGCTGGTTCATGCGCTGCCTGAACGAGTTCATCGCGCGGCTTGCGAACCGCGAAGACGGGTGCACGGGGCGTTTCTGGGAAGGCCGTTTCAAGTCGCAGGCGCTGCTGGACGAGCAAGCGCTGTTGACGGTCATGGCCTACGTCGACCTGAATCCCGTGCGAGCCGGTGTGGCGGAATCCATCGATACTTCCGACTTCACCTCGGGCCAGCAACGGTTGGGCGAGCTCACGAAACCGGAGGGCGAGTCGTCTCTCGACCGGAAGCCGGCGCTGTTGCCATTTGCACAAGCACTGCGGCGGCCCGAAGTCGGTGGCCTGCCGTTCAATCTCCAGGATTATCTAGATCTGCTCGACACGAGCGGCCGAGTGGTGCATCCGACCAAGCACGGCGCGATACCGGAGATCACGTCGCGGCTGCTGTCGAGTCTCGGGCTCGAACCCGGTGAGTGGTTGAAGAGCGTGGCCGAACTCCACGCCCGCTTCCGGCTCTTCATCGGCGCACCGCATCGACTGTCGCTGCTCGCCGAGCGACGCGGCTGGCGCTGGATACGAGGACAGCGCGCGGCGCGACGGCTGTACGGACGCGTCAACGAGTAAGGACCGGCGGCTCCGCAACGTTCAGGGGCGCGCGCTGCGGCTGTAAATCAGCCACGGTATGGTGAAGCGCTATCTGCATTTTCGATTTGCAGCTTTGGCATCGACTCGCGCGATGTGGCTGTGAGTTGATTGTTGAATGGAGGAGCTGAGGCGCCCGGCCGCGATTTCGGGGCAGATCAATGCGCGGCGTCCAATTGATGGGTGTCCTTGTCTCCGTTCACCATTGCTGGGTGTCCTCGTCCCCTTCCTGTCCCCGTCGCCCCGCCGGTTAATGGGTGTCCCCGTCGCCCCCCCCGCCGGTCAATGGGTGTCCCCGTCGCCCCGATGGGTGTCCCCGTCGCCCCCGTCGCCCCGCAGACAGATTTCAAGCCCTGTCATTCTGCGCGCCGCAGGCGACATCGCAGCAGGTGTGTCGTCCGGGTTTCGCGCATACACTCGTCCAATTGCGTGGTGGACGCCATTTCGCGATCAAGCGCTACCCCGTTGCCCGAGACGGGCGGCGAACCCTGCTTTCACGGCGGCGCCGACTCAGGAGGACGAATGAAGCTCCGGACGGCAGGAAACTTTGCGATATCGCTGGCACTGTGTCTGCTCGCTGCCTGCTCGGGAGACGATGCGCCACCCGCATCGCCGGCGCAGCCGTCCGCCGCTGAGGCGGCGACCGAACCGTCTCCAGCGACTGCGCCCGTGCCTTCACCACCGTCCGTGCCAATGCCGGCAACGCCTTCCGTACCGCCGGAAGCTTCAACGGCGCCCGCGCCGGCCACCACTTCCGCCGCGTCCGCCGCTTCGCCCCCGCCTGCGCCCACACCCGCAGGCGAACCGGCAGCCGCCGGAGACGTCGCCGCCGTGGCGCCGAACTACGACGTCACTTGCCCGCCCGACGCGAAAGCGGCGGAGCAATGCCAGGTCGACAAGGAAACTTACATCGGCTGGCGCACGTTCGCTGGGCAGTGCCAGGTCTGTCATGGCGGCAGCGCGCTCGGGTCGACATTCGCCCCCAACCTGCTCGATCGCTTTCATCAACGTGTCGACTATCCGCGGTTCGTCGAAGTCGTGACCCATGGCTACACGGGCCAGGTCGGCGCGATGCCAGCGTGGAAAGGCAACCCGAACGTCGAGCCGCACATCGACCAGATGTATCGCTACCTGAAAGCGCGCGCCGACGGCGCGCTGCCGCCGGGCCGCCCCGCGCGCAAACCGTGAGATCGGCTCGACGCGACCAGAACGCGGCACGCTGGAATATGTCGTCGCGGAAGCTCGGAGCGGGGGTTCAGGGATACCCGCGCAGGTTCACAGGCTGACCGCGCCCTACACCGCTTTCAGGGACACGACCAGATCCCGGGTTCCGCGCTGCGCGCCGCACCCGGGCTACGAATGGCTCGCAGCGCGGTCGAGTGCGCGTGCCGGCGCGGCCGTCGGTATCTCGCGAGCGGGAACGAGCGACAAGCGACACTCGAATCGGCTGCCGCGTCCCGGCTCGGACTCGAGCTCGACATCGCCCCCCATCAACTCGATCTGCTGCCGCACCAGCGCAAGCCCAAGTCCCGTGCCCCCGTGACGCCGCGTGTGCGAGCCGTCGCCCTGGGTGAAGGGTTCGAAGATCCGCGCCTGCAGCTCGGGCGCGATGCCGATGCCGGTGTCCGCGACGACGAGCATCACGCCGTGCGGTCTGCGCGTGTCCGGCCGCAGCTCGACGCGCACTTCGCCGCGCTCGGTGAACTTGATCGCGTTGCCGAGCAGGTTGCCGAGCACCTGCCCGATGCGCACGGCATCGCCGTGCACGCGCATGGGCACTGCCGGATCGATGCAGGTCCGCAGCGCCAGGCCTTTCATCATCGCGCGCCGCGCATGGCCGGCGACGATTTCCTCGACCAGCAGCGGCAGCTCGAAAACTTCGCCGGCGACGACGCCGTCACCGGCCTCGTTGCGCGAGAAGTCGAGGATGTCGTCGATCAGCTCGTGCAGCGCACGTCCCGCCTGCAGCGCGACGCGCGCGTATTCGTCGTGCGGCGCCGCCAGCTCGCCGCCTTCCATCAGCTGCAGCATGCCGAGCACGCCGTTCAGCGGCGTGCGCAGCTCGTGGCTGACGTTGGCGACGAACTGGCTCTTGGCACGATTCGCGGCCTCGGCGCGCTGCACCGCCAGCTCCAGCGCGCGCTGGGTTTCCTTGAGGCGCGAGACGTCGGTATGCAGGCAGACCACGCCGCCGTCCTGCGTCGGCCGCTCGCTGACCAGCAGCCAGCGCCCTCCGAGCTCGAAATCCCACGGACGACCGCCGGCGCGATGACGCGCGAACAGCGCGGCGGCATATTGTTCGGGATCGCGGCCGCGCCGGCGCGCCGGATGACGCGCAAAGAAATGCGCGATCAGCTCGCCGTAACGCACGCCGGGCACGGCGAGCTCCAGCGGCAGATCGTAGATCTCGCGATATCGCGAGTTGCAGAACACGAGTCGCTGCCCGGCATCGAACATCACGATCGCGGAGTCCAGCGCTTCGATCGCGTCCGACAGATGCGCGCGCGCCGCGGCGATCTCGAGCTCGCGCGCCTTGCGCTCCGTGATGTCGGACAGCGTGCCCGCCATGCGGCGTGCGACGCCCTGCGCATCGCGCACGGTCAGGCCGCGCGTGCGATACCAGCGCCATTCGCCGCTGCGATGCTGCATGCGGTATTCGATGTCGAGCTCGACGGGGCCGCTGCGGGCCTCGCCGATCGCGGCGAACACGGTGGGCTTGTCCTCGGGGTGCAGGCGTCCGACGTAGGCCGCGAAGTCGTTGCCGTAATCCGCGGGCGCGAAGCCGAGCAGTTCCTTGTAGCGCGCCGAATAGCCGACCGCGTCGGTATCGAGATTCCAGTCCCACCAACCGTCGCTGGAGCCGCGCAGCGCGAGCTCGAAGCGCTCGGAAGTCTCACGCAGACGCCGTTCGGTGTCCTTCATCGAGCTCACGTCGTCGAAGGTGCCGACCACGCCGATCACCTGCCCGTCCTCGGCGCGCAGCTGGACTTTGTTCGAGATGACCCAGCGGCTGCGACCGTCGCGATCCGCCGTCTCGCGCAGCGCATTGCGTTCGTCGATCGCGCCGGCGACGACGCCGGCGTCGTGACGCGCATAGAGCGCGGCCTGCGCAGGAGGGAGGAAATCAGCGTCCGTGAGACCGACGACCTCACGGCGGCCGTAATGATCGAGGAAGGCGCGGTTGGCGCCGAGGTAGCGCCCGTTGCGGTCCTTCCAGAACACGGCGACCGGCAGCAGGTCGAGCACCGCGTGGAGCAGGCGCTGCCCGTCCGAGGCCAGTGCTTCGGCATCGCGCTGGCGCGTGACGTCGCAGATCGCGCCGACGATGCGCCGCGCGCGGCCGGCAGCATCGGCGAGGCTCACATAGGCATGCACGCGCACCCAGCGCCAGCTGCCGTCGTCCGCACGCAGGCGATAGCTGCGCTCGAAACTTCGCATCGCGCCGGCGAGCAGCGTCGCATAGCCCGCCCGGACCGCGGGCTCGTCCAGCGGATGACAGCGCGCGAGCCAGTCTTCGATCGCGAACGGCGCATCACCGTCCTGCTGACCGATCACGCCGCCGCCGCCGAGCACGCGCAAGAGGTCGCGCTCGACGTCGACTTCGTAGACCGTGAACTGGCCGGCCCGCAGCGCTTCGCCGATCAGGGCGATGCGGGATCGCGCGAGGCGTTCGCCCTGCGTCGCGCGCGCCAGCGCCATGCGGCTCTCGGTCAGCCGGCGCGACAGCGCGGCGAGCAGCGGCGCGAGCACGAGCGCGACCAGCCCGCCGTGCAGGAACGGGGCGAGCGCAGGGACGAGTCCGTCGACGTCGGGCAGCAGTGCGGCGTGGATCAGCTCCGCGAGGCCGCCGAGCACGGCAGTGACGAGAAAGAGGACGAGGAGATCGAAGCCCGGGCGCATGCGTCCTATAGCGCTTGCAGCGGACAAAGCTTGACGAGCCCGGGGCGCGATCCGCGCCCGCCGATCAGGCCGCGGCGAGCTCCGAGGCGACGGCCGTGCGCCCGCCGTCGAGAGCGTCCTGCAACGCGGCCAGCGCCGC
>JBFWSI010000367.1:0-4715 GCA_050248455.1 Gammaproteobacteria bacterium
CGGGCGCGTCGCGGACCGTCGACCGCAGCGGCCGCGCGCTGCGGCAGCCTGTTAGAATCACTGGGCTATGCGTACCGTCGTGATCGGCGCCGGCCTGCTCGGCCTCACCACTGCCTGGTATCTCCGTCGCCACGGCTGCGTGGTGCTCGTGATCGATCGCGCGCCCGGGCCCGGGCGCGAGACGAGCTTCGCGAACGGCGGCATGCTGCACGCGAGCCAGGCGAATCCTTGGAACGAGCCCGGCGTCTTTGGTCACGCGCTGAAGATGCTCGGCAAGGAAGACGCGGCGCTGCTGTTCCGGCTGCGCGCACTGCCGGGGATGATCGGCTGGGGCCTGCGCTTTCTCCAGCACTCGCAGCCGGCCCGCTACTACCGCAACTTCGAGAAGAACGCGCACCTCGCACGCTACTCGCTGTCGCTGATGGACGAGCTGCGGGCCGCCGTCGGCACCGATTACGACCACGCCGCGCGCGGCACGCTGAAGCTGTTTCGCGATCGCGCCGGCGTCGACGCCGCGGCGCGGCTGTGCCGGCAGCTCGCCGACTGGGGCATCGCCTTCGAAGTCGTCGACGGCGCCGGCGCCGTGCGCCTCGAGCCTGCGCTCGCGCCGATCGCCGCGCGGCTCGCGGGCGGCCTCTATTTCCCGGCCGACGAATCGGGTGATGCGCAGCGCTTCTGCGAGCTCTTGGCCGCGGCGGGGACGAAGGCAGGCGTGCGCTATGCGTACGGCAGTCCGGTCAAGCGCCTGTTGCGCAGTGAGGATCGCGTGCTCGGCGTCAGCACCGTCGACGGCGCCTACCACGAGGCGGAGGCCTTCGTGCTCGCGGCCGGCAGCTACAGCGCGCCGCTCGCGCGACAGATCGGTCTCGCCGTGCCGGTGCAGCCGGCGAAGGGCTATTCGATCACCGTGCCGTGCGCGGCGTGGACGGCGCCGCCGCGGATGCCCGTGATCGACGACTTCCTGCACGCCGCGGTCTGCCCGCTCGGCGGCCGCCTGCGCGTCGCCGGCACGGCGGAGTTCGCGGGCTACGATCTGACGCTCAGGCCCGCGCGCATCGCGAACCTCTACGGTCTGCTGAAACAGCTCTATCCCGCCGTCGAACCCTATCTCGATCCCGCGCAGGTACAGGCCTGGACGGGCCTGCGGCCGATGAGCGCGGACGGCGTCGGCGTCATGGGCGCGACGCCGGTGCGCAATCTGTTCCTCAACACGGGCCATGGGCCGCTCGGCTGGACGATGGCGGCCGGTGCGGGCAAGCTCGTCGCCGACGAGATCGTCGGCGCGGCGCCCGCGCTCGATCTCGCGGCCTATCGACTCGCGCGTTTCCACTGAGGGAGGCCGACGCGATGCAGGCGATCGACGATCTCCAGTGCTGGCGCTGCGGCGCCTCGCTCGCCGACGAGCCGCTGCCGCTCGCGCGCGAAGCGCACTGTCGTGCCTGCGGCGCCGATCTCCATGTGTGCAGGCTCTGCCAGTTCTACGACACGCGCGTCGCCAACGACTGCCGCGAGCCCATCGCGGAAAAGGTGAACGACAAGACGCGTGCGAACTTCTGCGGCTATCTCGTGCCGCGCGGCGGCGCCCACGCGGCGCCGGACGGCGCGGCCGCCGCGGCGCGTGCCGGCCTCGAAGGCCTGTTCGGACTCGGCGGCGGTTCGACGACGGGCTCGCCGACGACGGCGGATGCCGCCCGCGACGCACTCGACGATCTCTTCAAGAAATAGGCGTGTCCGTCGCGATGCCGAGCGTTGCATCGGCAGCGCCGGCGACCCTCGCGACCTCTTCGACCAGCCTGCTAGACTACCGGCGGCTTTCCGACCGCCTTCCGCTTTTCACCAGGAGAACCCGACATGGCGACTCATCAGACGACCAAACTCGTGGACGGTTTCGTGTTTCTCGAAGGCCCGCGCTGGCACCAGGGCAAGCTGTGGGTGTCCGACATGTGGGGCTACACCGTGTATACCGTGACGGCGAGCGGCGCTCGTGAAGTCGTGTGCAAGGTCGACGAACGCCCTTCCGGCCTCGGCTTCGCGAAAGACGGCTCGCTGCTGATCGTGTCGATGGCGAACCGCTCGCTGTTGCGCCACGCGAACGGCAAGCTCGAGAAGCTCGCCGATCTGTCGGCGTGGGCGACCGGCGACTGCAACGACATGGTGACGGACGCGCAGGGCCGCTGCTACGTCGGCAACTTCGGTTACAACCTCCTTGCCGGCGAAGCGCCGGCGATGGCGAAGCTCGTCTGCGTCGAGCCCGACGGCCGCGCGCGCCCCGTCGCCGACGGCCTCAACTTCCCGAACGGCGCGGTGATCATGAACGGCGGCCGCACGCTGGTCGTCGCCGAGACCTTCGGCAACTGCCTCACCGCCTTCGACGTCGCCGCCGACGGCAGCTTGTCGAACCGTCGCGTCTTCGCCGCCCTCGGCGAGCACACGCCGGACGGCATCTGCCTCGACACCGACGGCGGCATCTGGGTCGCGAGCTTCATGACCGACGTGTTCCTGCGCGTGAAGGACGGCGGCGAAATCACCGACACCGTGGCGGTCCCCGGCAAGCGCGCCGTCGCCTGCCAGCTCGGCGGCGACGACGGACGCACGCTGTTCTGCCTGACCTACGACGGCAGCATCGAAGACCTGCACCACGGCAAGGCCGCCGCCGCGATCGAGACCGTGCGCGTCCAGCATCCCGCTGCCGGTTCGCCGTAAGCCGCGCTCGTCCTCGCGCCGCAATGATCAATGCCTTCGAACTCGACTCGGGCCGCCTGCGTCAGCTCGTCGTCGATTCGCTCGAGGACATGCGCGCGGCGCGGCCGGTGTGGGTCGATTTCGACGAAGCGAGCGACGAGGAGCGCGCCTGGGCCTACGAGCACTACGGCTTCAAGCTGCCCGATGACGACGAGGAGGACGAGGAAGTCGGCGACATCGAGGCGAGTGCGCGCTTCTACGTTGAAGAGACCGGCGAGCTGCACATTCGCTCGGACTTCTTCCTGCTCGACGACGAAGGCGGCGAAAACCTGCGCGTCGCCTTCGTGCTCAAGGACGACATCCTCTTCAGCGTGCATTCGGAGGATCTGCCGGTGTTCCGGCTGCTGCGCCTGCGCGCCCGCAGCCAGCCGGGCTACGTCGAGGACGGCAAGGACGTGCTGCTCGAGCTCTACGCGGCGAACGTCGAGTACTCGGCGGACGCGCTCGAGGGTATCTACCAGCGCCTCAATGCCTTCAGCGACAAGGTCCTAGGCTCGCAGATCGACGACGAGATCGCCGCCAGCGTGCTGTCCGACATCGCGCGCGAGGAGGACGTCAACGGCCTGATCCGCCGCAATCTGATGGACACGCGCCGCGCGACCTCGGCGCTGATGCGCAGCAAGCTGCTCGCCACCGAGCAGATCGAGACCGCGCGGCAGATCCTGCGCGACATCGATTCGCTCGACGGCCACACCGGCTTCCTGTTCGACAAGCTGAACTTCCTGATGGACGCCACCGTCGGCTTCATCAACATCAACCAGAACAAGATCATCAAGATCTTCTCGGTCGCGTCCGTCGCGATGCTGCCGCCGACCCTGATCGCGAGCCTCTACGGCATGAACTTCCGCTACATGCCCGAGCTCGACTGGAAGTACGGCTATCCGCTGTCGCTGCTGCTGATGGCGCTGTCGATCGTCGCGCCGTTCTGGTATTTCCGGCGCAAGGGCTGGCTCAAGAAGTAACTCGTTTTCGTAGCCCGGGTGAAGCGCGCAGCGCGTAACCCGGGATCGGCCTGGCCGGCGCTCGAGGATCCCGGGTTTCGCTACGCTGCACCCGGGCTACGGAACGGCACGTTGGCGGCCGTCTTCAAGTCGTCGCGCCGGCCTGCGCCCAGGCCTGCAGCTCGAGGATCCGCGTGTAGCCGCCTTCGCCTTCGACGACGCCCTCGGTGCGGGCATCGTGGATGCATTTGACGGGGCACAGCGGCACGCAGATCCCGCAATTGATGCACTCGTCGCTGATGATCGCGAAGCGGCCGAGATAGTCGGTCTCGACGCGGTAGATCGCGTCGACCTTGCCGGGGCAGGCGTGATCGCAGGCCCCGCAGCCGATGCAGGTCTGATCGATGTAGAAGTGACCGAACTTCTCCTTCGGCATGCTCAGCGTCCGAACGTCGTCGTGAACTGGGCGCAGGCGTCCACGAACTCCTGCAGGCTCTGGTTGAAGCGGAAGTAGCAGTCCATGCGGATCGGGCTGTCGTAGACCAGCTTCAGCGGCGTGCCCATGTGGCTCAGCCGGTTCAGGCTGTGCTCGAGATCCGGTCGGCCGCGGCCGGCGGCGATGTTCTCGATCATCTCGCGCCAGGTCGCGAGACTGCCCTCGAGCGCGAAATCGGCGCTGCCGAGCTCACGCGTCGCGGCCTCCTCGACGCCTAGCGCCTCGAACTCCTCGAAGCTGACGCGATAGGCGACGGGGCCGCCGTCCGGCGCGCCGTCGAGCACCGTGAACTGCGCGATGCAGTCGACGTAGCCGAGCTGCTCCTGGCGCGTGCGGTTGGCGTTCATCAACATCGCCAGGCGCTCGAACCAGGCGCGCGACGGAAACGCGAGCGTGGCCGGCGCCAACGTGTCGGCGGCGGCGCTCACGCCGCGACTCCCCACGGCAGCTCGCGCGGTATCGTGCAGCGCGCGTTGCGATCGAAGCCGGCGGCCGCGCAGCGCTGCAGGTATTCGTCGATGAACATGCGCCACATG
>JBFWSI010000368.1:0-4710 GCA_050248455.1 Gammaproteobacteria bacterium
AACAACAGGTCCTCGGCCTCGACGGTGCCGCCGTTGTGGATCACCAGCGCGCGCTGCATCACGTTGTCGAGCTCGCGCACGTTGCCAGGCCAGCGGTGCTGGGCGAGCGCGGCGCGCGCGCCGGCCGCCAGCACCGGCACCGTCGAATCGCCGCGCGTCGCGGCGCGCGCGAGCAGGAAGCGCGCCAGCGGCACGATGTCCGCGGGCCGCTCGCGCAGCGGCGGGATCGCGAGCGGGAAGACGTTCAGGCGATAGTAGAGATCCTCGCGGAAGCGGCCGGCGCGCACCTCGGCGGCGAGATCGCGGTTCGAGGTCGCGATCACGCGCACGTCGAGCGCGATCAGCTCCTGGCCGCCGAGGCGCTCGACGACGCGTTCCTGCAGCACGCGCAGCAGCTTCGCCTGCAGCGGCAGGCTCATCTCGGACACTTCGTCGAGCAGCAGGCTCGAGCCCTGCGCCTGCTCGAACTTGCCGGGATAGGGTTTGTAGGCGCCCGTGAACGCGCCTTTCTCGTGGCCGAACAGGATCGCCTCGAGCATGTTGTCCGGGATCGCCGCGCAGTTGATCGCGATCGGCTCCTGCTTCGCACGCGTCGAGTGGCGATGGACGTAGCGGAAGAACACTTCCTTGCCGACGCCGGACTCGCCCGTGATCAGCACCGTCGCGTCCGTCGCCGCCACGCGGCGCGCGAGCTCGAGCACGCGGCGGGTCGCCGGATCCTCGGCAATCATCTCTTCCGCCGCGTCGCCGGCGGGCGGCAGCCACTGGTCGAGGCCCGCCATCAGCACCTCGGCCTCGAAGGGCTTGATCAGGTAGTCCGTCGCACCGATCCGCATCGCGTCGATCGCGCTCTGGATCGTGCCGTGCGCGGTCATCAGCACCACCGGCAGCTCGCGCGTGCGGCGGCGGATTTCACGCAGCAGCGTGAGGCCGTCCATCGGCTGCATCTGCAGATCGCTCAGCACGAGATCGACGGGCTCGCGGCTCAGGCCATCGAGGCAGGCGGTGCCGTCGGCGTAGGGTAGCGCGCGGTAGCCGGCCGACTCGGCCGTCTCGCACAGGATTTCGCGCAGCGCCGGATCGTCCTCGACGATCGCGAGCGTGGCGCGGGGCAGAGGGGCGCGGTCGGTCATGGTGTCAATCCTCGAGGGCCTCGATCGGCGTACGGCTCGCGACGCTCGCCGCGGCGCGGGCCGGCAGCGTCAGCTCGAAGCAGGCGCCGGCGGTGTGATCCGGATCGATCGCGAGCTCGCCGCCGTGGGCGCGCGCGATCGCCTGCGCGACGGACAGGCCCAGTCCCGTGCCGCCGCCGCGCGTGGTGAAGAAAGGTTCGAAGATGCGTTCGCGATCGTGGGCCGCGACGCCGGGGCCGTTGTCGATGAAGCGGATCGACACGAAGTCGCCGACGCGGCGCGAGGCGATCAGCAGCGCGCCGCTGCCGCCGGTGACCTGCCGCGCGTTCGACACCAGGTTCAGCATGATGCTGATCAGCGCGTCGGCGTTGCCGTGCACGACGCGCGCGTCCGGCGCGCCGTCGAAGGCGACGCGGAACTCGCTGCCGTCGACGAGGCCGCGCACCTCGGTCTCGAGGCGCCGGCGCAGCGCGTCGACGACGATCGGCTGCGCGTCGACCACCGCGCCGCGCGCGAAGCTCAGCATGTTCTCGACCAGGCGCTCGAGCTGGCGCATCGCGTCCAGCGCGCGCCGCGCGTTGCGCGCCTGCGCCGGCGTCAGCTCGCGCGCCCGGGCCACGGGTCCGAGTGCGAGCAGCGCGGCGGCGAGCGGCGTGCGGATCTGGTGGGCGAGAGCAGCGGCCATCTCGGTCTTCGCCGACAGCCGGCGGTGATGGCTCAGCTGCTCCTGCAGGCGGCGCGTTTCGGTCACGTCCTGCAGCATCAGGATCTGGCCGGGCTCGTCGGCCAACGCCTGCGTCGAGACGTTGACGCGCCGGCCGTCGATCAGCGATACGTCGTGGCCGTCGTCCCAGCGCGGCGCGAAGGCGCGCGCGACGATGTCGCGCCAGGCGTCGCCGGGCGCGATTTCACCGAGCAGCTCGGTCGCGCCGGGATTCACGGTGCCGACGCGACCCTGGGCATCGAGCACGACGACGCCGGCCGGCAGCGCCGCGAGCAGCGCCGACAAGCGCGTCGCGAGGCGTTCCTTCTCGGCGAGCTCGACTTCGAGGCGGGCGTGCGAGGCGTTCAGCGCCGCGCTCAGCTCACCGACGCGCCGCTCGAGGCTGGCGTAGACGCCGCTCAGCTGCGACGAGGCCTGTTCGAACTGCGCGAACGCCGCGGTGAGCTCGGCGCGATCGACTGTCTGTTCGAGGCCCATGATCGTCGGCTTGCCTGTTCCCGTGGACGCAACGGTGCGCCGACGGGGGTTGAGCAAGGACTGTGCCACGGCTTGCGCGTCGCGATCCTGTCGCTAGCGCCTTGATTCATATGAAGAGAGGAATACGCGGCGCGCGTGTCCGGCGGCGTGACGATGGCGCCGGCGCAGGCCGCCGGCGCCATCGCGTCAAGGACCCGTCATCTCGTCCTGGCGGGCGAGGCCGAGCTTGCGCATCTTCTCGACCAGCGTGGTGCGGCCCATCTGCAGCCGCTTCGCGGCGTGGGCGACGACCCAGTGCTCTTCCTCGAGCGCCTGCACGATCAGGTGCGTCTCGATCTGCGTCAGGTGCTCCTTGAGATCGAGGCCCGCGCGCGGCAGCCGCGCGGCGACCGCGTCGGCGGGCTCCGCCGGCGCCGGCGCCTCGACGCTGCGGATCGGCAGCACGAAGTCGTGGGCACGGTATTTCTCCGGCAGGTCCTGCACGTCGACGACGCCGTTCGGATAGAGGATCGCGAGGCGCTCGACGAGGTTCGCGAGCTCGCGCACGTTGCCGGGCCAGCTGTAGCTCGCGAGCGATTCGATCGCCTGCGGCGACAGGCGGATCGTGCCGCGTCCCTCGTGGCCCAGGCGCTCGACCAGATCGTTGACGAGCAGCGGCAGATCCTCGGCGCGATCGCGCAGCGGCGGCGTCTCGATCGGGAACACGTTCAGGCGGTAGAAGAGATCCTCGCGGAAGCGCCCGTCGGCGATCGCCTGCTCGAGGTTCACGTGCGTCGCGGCGATGATGCGCACGTTGACCGAGATGCTCTTGTTGCTGCCGACGCGCTCGAAGCTGCGCTCCTGCAGGACGCGCAGCAGCTTGACCTGCATCGACAGGCTCATGTCGCCGATCTCGTCGAGGAACAGCGTGCCGCCGTCGGCCATCTCGAAGCGGCCCTGGCGCGAGGTGATCGCGCCCGTGAACGCGCCCTTCTCGTGGCCGAACAGCTCGCTCTCTAGCAGATCGGGCGGGATCGCGCCGCAGTTCAGCGGCACGAAGGGCTTGGAGCGGCGCACCGAATGATGATGGATGTGGCGCGCGACCACTTCCTTGCCCGTGCCCGATTCACCGGTGATCAGCACGTTCGCGTCACTCTTGGCGACCATCTCGATCATGTTCCGCACGCGCTGGATGCCCTTGCTGGAGCCGACGAGGTTGCGGAACAGCTCGGGATTGCGCGGCGATCCGGCCTGGTGACGGTTCTCGCGCCAGGTCTCGACCCGCTGCAGGACCTTCTCGAACTGCGCGTGCTTCAGCGGCACGCGGACGTGGGCCAGCACGCCGGACTCGATGTCCGCGTACTGTCCGGCGTCGTGATCGGCGAAGTCGAGCAGCACCAGCGGCGCGTAGGGATCCAGGGCCTTGATCTGCCGGAACACCTGGCGCCGCGCGTCCGCGCTGCCGCAGTCGCCGAGCATGACGAGGTAGCAGGGATGCTGGGCGTCGAGCAGGCCGGACCAATCCCCGTCGCCGTCGACCGCCCGGCTGGGCAGGTCGAGGTAGGTGAGGATGTCGCAGATCTGCCGGGCGTGCTCGGGATCGTTGTCGATGACGAGGATAGGCGTGTCCGCCATGAGGGGCCCCAATCTTCTTGCGTCTTGTCTGGGTGTCGGACGGGCGACAACGAGGCTGCAGCGCCGCGGGCACGGCGCCCCTCGCGTTCATCACCCGTCTGTGTTGCGTCAGAGAATCGTGGCTGATGTCGACGAAGTGGGCATGACATCAGTCAAAAATGTGACGCTTTGCAAGAGCGGAGTCTAGTCAGCCGCCCGGAATACGCAAGGCCACGGACACAGGCTGGCACAATCGGCAGGGCCGGCGCACCCGCAGGAGCGCCGGACGGTTCGCGGCGGCTCAGCCGCCGCTGCTGAGGTAGGCGCGCGCGCCGCGGTGGCCGCGATGCAGCTCGCGCAGCGAGCCCGCTTCGCGCGTCTGCTGCACGCGGGCTTCGTCGAGCACCGTGCGGGTCACGGCAAGCGCCTGTTCCAGCACGCTTTTGACGTAAGCGTCATCGCTGTCGAAGCAGTTTGCCGGGAGCTCGGCGAGGAGCCGGTAGCGCGTTTCGTCGAGGCTCAGCACCTCGCGCCACTCGCCGGCCTGGGCGGCGGCCGCGAGCGCCTTCGACAAGGCCTCGATCTGGGCCAGCGCGGCGCGGGAATCAGCCGATCCCATTCCAGCCGTCCCGGATTTCGTTCAGGAGCTTCACGACCTCGTCGAGCATCGCGAGGTCGTTGGCGAGGTTGGCCTCGACGAGCCGGCGCAGCATGTAGTCGTAGAGGCCGTCGAGGTTCTCGGCGACTTCACCGCCGCGGCCCATGTCGAGGCTGCTGCGCAGG
>JBFWSI010000369.1:0-4706 GCA_050248455.1 Gammaproteobacteria bacterium
CGGAGCAATCGCTCGATCGGAACTTCGACCCGCCGCTCAACGCAGTAACCCGCTGCCTCGAGACGCACGATCTCCATCTCCTCGTCCGTCTCGAGCTGCTCGACCTTGGCCTGCAGCTCGGCGAGCTTACGCTGCCGCTCGGCCGCGGCGAGTCCGGGCTTGCCGGCTCCGGACAGCAACGACGCGACGCTCTTGTCGAACGCAGCCGGGCGGAACAGCGCCTCTGCGACCAGCGTAGCCACGAGCGGATGCCGCAGGTCCGCCGGCACCTCGGCAGGATTGAGCGGCCACGAACCGGGCCGCATGAAGGCGAGGAGCCCGCTGCGCGCGACCTCGATCTGCGGCCGAACATGCTCCATCAACCGTGCGGTCGCCTCGGTGAGCGGCAGCGGCGCGTCCCGAACGTCCTCGATCTCCTGGCCGGCGGATTCGATCTGGCCGCGGATCTTATCCAGATCCTTCCGTTCAGCAGCGCCGGCGCGCAGCAATCTCAGTCCGATCATGTCTCTCGCCCCCCGATGCTCACGTCCGCGCGGGCGTCGCTGTAATCGCCCCAAGGGATGCCCAGCTCGTCTCGCGAGCGGCCGATCGCGGCCAGCGCTTGATCGAGGCGCTCCGAGTTGCTAGCGACGAAGATGCTGAGCTCGGCCCATCGAGCGCGAATCGATTCTTCCTCGGCTTCCGACTCGCTGAGTTGCGCTTTCAGCGCGTCGATCTCGGCGCGGGCTTTCTTGAGTGGCGACGCGTACTCCGCCGGATAGGCGCGCGCGTTGCGTTCGAGCTGCCCGTTGGCCATGTCCTGTTCGAGCTTCGCGAGCTTGAGCCGGACACTTTGTCGAAATTCGCCCGCGACTTCGCAATGCCGCGAGTACGAGCGCGATTCGCCCGTCAGCATGTCAACCAGGCGGCCGAGCTCGCGCAGTCGGCGCATGAGCGTCGGCGTGGCAGTGATCGTCACCGAAGCCTCCGCAGTGCAACGACGTTTGGCCCGGCACCGACAGCGGTCTCGCGCGTGGAGCGTTCCGCCGCGGTTTGACGCGCGAGGCCGGCCCAGGCAGGCCCGTGCCCGCCGTTGGCGAAGCTCTCGAGCACGCTCTCCAAAGTGCCGATCGAGTCGCCCATGCCGGCGGTGACTGCATTGCGCCCGACCAGGACACCGCCGCGGCCGAAATCCTGCGTCACCTTGTCCGTACTCACTCGCCGGTAGCCGGCCACGGCCTCGATGAAGACCTGCGCGAGCTCGTCTACGGTCCTCTGCACTACCGCACGACCGGCATCCGTCCGCAGATTGGGCCGCTTGTCCGGCGACTGGCTGCTCACGATCTCGAGGAGCTTGTCGTCCTCGTCGAGGCGGATCTGCGCGACGATGCCGATGCTGCCGACGATCGCCGTGTCGCTGACGACGACCTCCGCCGCTGCGGCTGCGATCCAGTACGCGGCGGAAGCCGCGCTGCCGCTTACGAATGCGACGACGTGCTTGCTGGCGCCGCGGACCATCTTGGCGAAGTCGGAGATGCCCTTCGTGGCGCCACCCGGCGAATCGATGTTGAGCACGATCGCGCGCACCCGCGGATCAGCGAGCGCGGCATGCAGGTCGAGCGCCGCCTGGTCGATCGAGGTCGCGCCCGAAATGCGAGTGAACAAGTTCGCATACGGAAAGATCGGACCGACGATCTCGAGGATCGCCACGGAATCACGCACCTGGACATCGGCCGCGGCTCTCAACCGCTCGCCCTGACGCGCGAGCACCGCGTCGAAGTCGGGATCGTGCTCGCGCGCGGCGATCTGCAGCAGATGCTCGAGGGCGCGGCGCTCGATCGCCCAGCTCTGCGTGGCAGCCCAGGCAAGAGCCCGGCGCCGTTTCGTGAAATCGGGACTGGTCATGGTCATGGTCTCTCGCTCGTGCTTGCTTCGATCGGCCCCGACTCTGCGCTCGCCGGCGGCGCGGTGTCGATGACGGTACCGTCACTATCGCGTTTCCGGTCCCGGCGCTCGATCAGATCGGCGATCAGGTACCAGGTTCGGCCCTCGAGCGTGCGGAACGGCAGCCCGACGTCGCCGTGACTTCGCCAGTTCTTCATCGTCCCCGGCGTTGTGTGGAGATACGCGGCGGCCGTTCGGGCGCTGACCTCGAGCTCGAGCGTGACGATGCGGCCTGCCGCCTGAAACCGTTGCGCGAGCTCCAGGACCTGTCGGTGCAGCTTGACCTCCTCGGCGCTCATGTCGTGCGCGCTCGACTTGTGCGCGCCGCCGGCGAAGCGCCGTGGTGACCCACTGAAACGAAACGAGCTTTTTCCGGCCGAAAATCCAAATGGTGGGGGGGCCGAATTACCCTCAACGTGAGCGGGTTCCGGAAGGACCCGTTCGCGGCCTGGCCGTGGCTCTGGACTGCGCGCCGGCGTCCAGGACGACGCACGAGCCTGCGCGCGCGATCGCGGCCTGGCGCGCCATCGTCACACCTTGGGCAGACCGCGCGCCCCGCCCAGGCCTTCGCATGCGTGCCGCCGTTCCGCCGGGCGCCGGATCCCGACCAGGTACAGCGCGCTCGAGCTGCCGGCGTGGGCGCGCGCCAGGCTCGCGACGTGGTCCTGATTTGTGCACACAGGCTGAAACCGGGGGTCGCCCGTGTGCGCATAGCCGTTCGGGTCAGTCTCTTATCTTGGAGTGGAGTAACGACAGCGAAGCGCTGCGCCTCGGTGATTCCCGCCGTTCGCGCCGTGCCAGCGGACAGCAGACGGACACCAGTTCGCCCCGCGCTCCTGCGAAACCGCCCGCCGAGTTCACCTAAAGCCTTGTCGCTCAAGGCGGATTCTCGCGCGCGACGCGGTTTCGCAATTCCGGCGCGGACACCACGGCAGGCGCGGATTTCAAGTAAAGCGACTCGACGCGGCGGACGGCGAGATCCACGTCGTCAGTGTTCGCTGTCGTGTACAGCTCCGTGCTCCTGCGATCCTTCTGGCGCAGGGCGCGTTGCAGCGCCGGCAGCGGGACACCGGCTCGTGCGGCCTGCATGCCGAAGAAGTGTCGGAAGGCATGCGTAGATCGGCCGCGGATGCCGAGCTTGCGCAGGATCGGGGCCAGGTGGTGCCGGCGCACGCCCGACGCATGCAGAGGGCGATCCTTGTGCGGGCCGGGGAACAGCAGACCATCCGGTGAATTGCAGATGGCGTGGTACGCGCGCAGGCGCTCGAGGAGCGCGGGCGGCACGGCACGATCGGAGATGCTGCTCGAGGTCTTCGGCGCGGTCACTCGGCCATACACGGCCTGCCGCGTGATTCGTACCCGGCCAGCTTGCAAGTCGAAGTCGGACCACGCCAACGCCAATGCTTCGGAGATTCGCAAGCCCAGGAACGCCAGGCACTGCCACAACGTCCGCCAGGGCTCGACCGACAGCTCGAGGATCTGCTGCAGCTCCTCAGGGGCAAAGGCTTTCACGCGATCGCCGCTGGTGACGGCATCACTGCGCGGCAAGTCCACATGCGCGCCGGCGGGCACGCCGACGGCCAGGCCTTCGAGCCGTGCTCGCCGAAGCACTCGACGCAGCATGGACCAGCGCGTGGCGATGGTCGCCGGCGCGGCGCCCTTCGCCCGCCAGCGCGCGATCAAGCTCTGCACCCGGCCGAGGCTGATCTGGTGCAGGTACAAGCCGGCGAACGCGCCCACCAGATGCTTGCGGACAACCGAGCCGGCCGAATCCTGCGATGTTCTGCGCAGGAGCGGCAGGTACACAACCCGGTACCTCGCAACCCACGCTTCCCAGGTGCAGCTCGAGCCCGGCGCGACTCGAAGCGGCACGAGTTGCGCGAGCATCCGCGTTGCCACCTCGCGCGCCATCTGCTCCGTCATCTCGTCGCGCGATCCGATCCGCGCGGAGCACTGGCGGCGCTTTCCGTTTGCATCCGGCTCGATGCGATACTGAAGGCGCCAGGTGCTACCGCGCAGCCTCAGCGTTCCGCACTGCTCGTTCCCGATGCGTGTCGCGCGGCGCGGCTTCCGACGTCGGCCCGCCGGCGACTCCGGGATCGCCAGCGCCGCCTCGAGGGCCACACGGTCCATCTCGTGCAGGTCACGCTCGGCCGGCGCCGCGCTCGAGCGCGCGCGCCTTGCGCGGCGACGGTCCATCACTGCTGCCTTGAAGGGGCTTTGTGGGCGGCCGCAGGTCTAAAGAGCGGTTCATGCAGTGCCTGGCGAAGCTCGGCCGCCAGCTTCTTCCGTTTCGCGCCCTCGCCCGCGGCGAGAGCAGCCGCGCGACGGCGAGCCGCCACCGTGCGCTCCCTGTCCTTGCGCTCACGAACTGCTGCGAGCTCGTACATGGGAACCGACAGCGAACGGCGCTCAGTGCGCGTCATGGCGATTCAGCAGGCGATCAACCGTCGCACGCGAGACGCCTAGCGCGCGGCCGATCTCCGAGGGCGTCGCGCCCTGGCCGTGGAGAAATCGAACCCAAGCTCGCCGACACACCGAAGGCGCCGGTATTTTCACTCGGGGCGCAATCACGCTCGCGTCCGGTGCTCGCATCTTGGACGTCCCCCCGATTCGATCGACTTCGCATAGGCCGCGGCGCGTGCGCGGATCCACCGGAACGTCTCCGGCCGGATCCATGTCGCCTCAGCCGCGCGCGCACACTCCGCCGGAGGCTTCACGCCGAATCGCTCGCGGAACGCTTTACGGATCCAGGCGGACCGATACCGCCGCATGAGCGCGTA
>JBFWSI010000370.1:0-4700 GCA_050248455.1 Gammaproteobacteria bacterium
GGAGGTCCAGCGCATCGTCGCCGACATGTTCGAAACGATGTATGCGGCACCCGGCATCGGGCTCGCCGCGACCCAGGTGAACGTCGCCAAGCGCATCCTCGTCACGGACACTTCGCGCGACGGCAGCGATCCGCGCTGTTTCATCAATCCGCAGATCGTCGAAGCCCGCGGCGTCGAGCAGATGGAGGAAGGCTGCCTCTCGGTGCCCGACGTGTTCGAGACCGTCGAGCGTGCTGAGTGGGTCAAGGTGCAGGCTTTCGATCAGCACGGCACTCCCTTCGAAGTCGAACTCGACGGTCTGCTCGCCGTCTGCGTGCAGCACGAGATCGATCACCTCGACGGCAAGCTGTTCGTCGACCGCCTGTCCGCCTTGAAGCGCTCACGCATCCGTCGCAAGTTCGAGAAAGCGCAGAAGCAGGCGCTGTGAAGCGGGACGACACCGTCGCGGTGTCGTCCCCGCCGTCGTTCCCTTCCACCCTTCCGGTACCGCGCCCTGCGCGGAGGTCGATGCGCCAGTTGAACGTGATTTTCGCGGGCACGCCCGCCTTTGCGGTGCCGGCGCTCGAAGCGCTGTGCGAACACCCTGCCGTCAGCGTCCGGGCCGTCTATACCCAACCCGATCGTCCCGCCGGCCGCGGCCAGGCGCTGCGCGAGAGCGAGGTCAAACGCGCGGCGCTCGCGCGCGGCCTGCCGCTCGAGCAACCGGCCTCATTGCGCGATCCGCGCGCCGTCGAAGACTTCGTCGCCCGGCAGTGCGATCTCCTCGTCGTCGCCGCCTATGGCCAGATCCTCCCCGCCGCCGTCATCGACGCCCCCCGCCTAGGTGCGATCAACGTGCATGCCTCGCTGCTGCCGCGCTGGCGCGGCGCCGCGCCGATCCAGCGCGCGCTGATGGCGGGCGACGCGAGCACCGGGATCACGATCATGCGCATCGTCGAGAAGCTCGATGCCGGCCCGATGCTGCTCAAGGCGGCGACGCCGATTGCCGCCGACGACACCGGCGGCACGCTGCACGATCGACTCGCCGCCCTCGGCGGCGAGGCCCTGCACCGCGCGCTCGACGCCCTCGTCGCCGGCAGCGTGCAGGAAGAAGCGCAGGACGAGGCTCTCGTCACCTATGCGCGGAAGATCGAACGCGCCGATCGCACGATCGTTTGGCAGGAGGACGCAGCGATCAGTGAACGGCGCGTCCGCGCCTTGAGCCCTGCGCCGCTCGCGATCGCGACGCTGGGCGCCTTGAGTCTCAACGTCGTCGCCGTCGACATCGTGAGCGACGCGCACGCGGCCGCGCCGGGCACGCTGCTCGCCGCCGCCGACGACGGCCTCCTCGTTCGCTGCGGCAACGGCGCGCTGCGGCTCACCCGCGTGCAGCCGCCCGGCAAGCGCGCGATGAGCGCGCGCGAGTTCCTGAACGGCTACCGCAAGCAGCTGCCGCTTTGAGCACGCATCGTCCGCCATCGCCGCGCGCGCTGATCGCGCGAGTCCTCGCGCGCGTCGTGCACGAGGGCGCGCTGCTCGATCAGGAGCTCGAGCTCGCGCGCCGGCAGATCGTCGATGCGCGCGATCAGGGCTTCGTGCAGGAGTGCGCGTACGGCGTGCTGCGCTACTACTATGCGCTGCGCCAGCGGCTCGGCGGCCTGCTCGCGAAGCCCTTGAAGAAACGCGACGCGGAGATCGAGGCCCTGCTGCTGAGCGGGCTCTACCAGTTGTTCGAGCTCGGCGCGCCGCCGCATGCGGTCGTCGACGCCTCGGCGAGCGCCTGCCGCGAGCTCGATCGTGCGTGGGCCACGGCGCTCGTCAATGCGATCCTGCGGGCGTCGCTGCGCAAGACCAGCGCTCGCGGCGACGAGGATCCGGAGGTGCGCTGGAACCATCCGCGCTGGCTCGTCGAGGCGATCACGGCCGCCTATCCGCAACACGGTGCAAGCATCCTCGCTGCGAACCTCGCGCGGCCGCCGTTCAGCTTGCGCGTCAATCGCCGGCGCAGCACGCGTGAAGCCTATTTGCGCGAGCTCGACGCGGCCGGGATTGCGGCGCGCCTCCTGCCCGACTGTACGGACGGCATCGTCGTCGAGACGCCGCTGCCCGTCGCACGGCTGCCCGGTTTCGCGACAGGCCTCGTTTCGGTGCAGGACGGCGCCGCACAGCTGGCGGCGCCGCTCCTCGATGCACGACCCGGCCAGCGCGTGCTCGATGCCTGTGCCGCGCCCGGCGGCAAGGCGATGCACCTGCTGGAGACCGTCGCGCCGCTCGAGCTCACGGCGCTGGATCTCGACCCGGCGCGTCTCGCACGCGTACACGACAATGCGCGTCGCCTCGGACTCGACTGCCGCATCGTCGCCGGCGACGCGGCGACACCGGCCACATGGTGGGACGGGCAGGCCTACGATCGCATCCTGATCGACGCCCCCTGTTCGGCCACCGGCGTCATACGCCGGCATCCCGACATCAAGCTCCATCGCCGAGCCGCAGACATCCCCGCGCTCGCCGCCCGGCAGGGCGCGATACTCGACGCGCTGTGGCCGCTGTTGCGCGAGGGCGGTAAGCTCCTCTACGCAACGTGTTCGATCCTGCCGCAGGAAAACGACGCGGTGATCGACGCCGCGCTCGCACGCCACCCGGATGCCGCGGTGGACACGCTGCGCGTCGACTGCGGGATCGCGACGCGTCACGGTCGCCAGCTGCTGCCGGGCGAGCACGACATGGACGGCTTCTACTACTCCCTCATCGGAAAATCCGCGCATGCGTGAACTCGGCCGGTCCCTGCCAGGCGCTACGTGGCTCGGCCTCGTGCTGCTGTTCGTCGCCTGCGCGATGCCGGCCGCGGCGCGCGACATCGAGGTGCGCGCACTGTCCTCGCGCATCGCGGCCGGACACTTCGTGATCGACGCGACGTTCGACGTGCGTCTCACCGACAATACCCGCGAAGCGCTCGACAACGGCGTCACGCTGCAGTTCGTGCTCGAGACCCGCCTGCTGAAACCGCGCCGGCTGTGGTGGGACGGCGAGCTGACGAGCGAGACGCGCCGCTTCCTGCTCTCGCGCCATGCGCTCGCCGACGGCTATCTGCTGAGCGAGGCGGACGGCGATCGACAGCAGACCTACAAGCGGCTCGAGGAGGCACTGCAGGCGCTCGGCACCCTGGCGGACTACGACGCCGGCGCGGTCGACGACGCGCAGCCGCCGCGCCAGTATCGCGGCCGGCTGCGTCTGCGCCTCGACATCGAGGCGCTGCCGGCGCCGTTGCGGCCGATTGCCTACGTGTCGCCGAGCTGGCGCGTGTCCTCGGGCTGGTACGAGTGGAGCTTCGCGCGATGAAGCGGCGGCTCGCCGTCGTCGGCACCGTCGGCCTGCTGAGCGTCTCGCTGCTCGGCTCGCTGGTGCTGATGACCGCGGCGATCCAGAACTCGGCGCGTTTCGGCGCGCTGTTCTCGGTGATGCTGATCACCAACGTGCTGGGCCTCGCCGCCTTCGTCGGCATCATCATCATCAACGTGCGCGACCTCGTGCGCCGTCTGCGCCAGCGCCAGCCCGGCGCGCGCCTGACCTTGCGCATGCTGATCATCTTCGTCGCGCTGTCGGTGCTGCCGATCGTCGTGCTGTACGGCTTCTCGCTGAATCTGCTGACGCGCGGCGTCGACAGCTGGTTCGATGTCCGCATCGGCGAGGCGCTCGACGATGCGCTGGAGCTCGGCCGCGGCGCGCTCGACCTGCGCATGCGCGAGGTGTTGAACCAGACCGAGAAGATCGCCGAGGAGATCGGTCTCGGCTCGGAACCGAGCACGGTGCTCAATCTCGATGCCCTGCGCAATCCGGGCAGCACGATCGTCGCCGACAGCTGGGATCCCGGCCCCAGCGATCTCGATCTGCTGCGGCGCCGGGCCGGCGCCGAAGAGCTCGCGATCGTCACCGTGCAGGGCAGGCTGCTCGAATCGAGCAGCAGCGGCACCGATCTGGTGCCCAACCTGCCGTCGGCGGCGACCTTGCTGCAGGTCAAGCAGGGCCGCAGCTACATCGGTCTCGAGCCGATCGGCACCGAGGGACTCTACATCCGCGTCGCCGTCGCGATCGCCGACGCCGATCGCGGCGGCCGCATCCTGCAGGCGCTGTACCCCGTCGCCGCGCGCATGGACGAGCTCGCGACCAGCGTGGAGACCGCGCACGCGAAGTACAACGAGCTCGTCTATCTGCGCCAGAAGCTGCAGCTGAGCTTCGCGATGACCTTGACGCTGGTGCTGCTGTCGAGCGTCGCGACCGCGATCTGGGCCGCGTTCCTGTCCGCGCGGCGCCTCTCGGCGCCGATCAGCGATCTCGCGGCCGGCACCGCGGCCGTCGCGGCCGGCGACTACGAGACCACGCTGCCGGTGACGACCACCGACGACATGGGCTTTCTCGTCAGCTCCTTCAATGCGATGACCCGCCGCATCGCCGTCGCCCGCGACGAGATCGAACAGCAGCATCGCTACCTCAACACGCTGCTGAGCCAGCTGTCCTCGGGCGTGCTCGCGCTCGACGCCGACGGTTGCGTCACGACGCTGTACGACGCCGGCCGGCGCATCCTCGACATCGGCGACGGCGCGCTCGCCAACGAACCGCTCGCGGCGCTCGTCGGCCGCCGCGAGCACCTGCGACCCTTCGTCGATGCCGTGCAGCCGCAGCTCGCGCACGCGCCGCAGCACTGGCAGCAGGAAGTGCAGATC
>JBFWSI010000371.1:0-4695 GCA_050248455.1 Gammaproteobacteria bacterium
ACGGCGAGGCGGCAAAGCCCTTCGCCACCGGCCTCGTGATCCGTGACGCCTCGCCGTGCGTCAGCAACTGGCGCGCGACGCAGGACCTCGGCAGCTACCTGCGCGCGCACGGCGTCGTCGCGATCGCCGACGTCGACACCCGCCGCCTGACGCGGCTGCTGCGCGATCGCGGCGCGCAGAACGGCTGCATCGCCGCCGGTCCCGAGACGAACGTCGACGTCGCGCTGGCGAAGGCCCGCGAGTTCCCGGGCCTGAACGGCATGGATCTCGCGAAGCGCGTGTCGACCGCGACGCCCTATCTGTGGCGCGAAGGCTCGTGGCAGCTCGAGGGCAACCGGCATCGCCAGCTCGACGGCAGCCCGCAGTGGCGCGTCGTCGCCTTCGATTACGGCGTGAAGCGCAACATCCTGCGCCTGCTCGTCGATCGCGGCTGCGAGGTGCACGTACTGCCCGCGCAGGCGAGTGCGCGCGATGCGCTCGCGCTGAAGCCGGACGGGGTCCTGCTGTCGAACGGCCCCGGCGATCCGGCGGCCTGCGACTATGCGATCGCCGCGATCGGCGAGCTTCTCGCCGCCGGCACGCCGATCTTCGGCATCTGCCTCGGCCACCAGCTGCTGGGGCTGGCCTGCGGCGCGCGCACGGTCAAGATGAAGTTCGGCCATCACGGCGCGAACCACCCCGTGCAGGATCTGCGCAGCGGGCGCGTCTACATCACGAGTCAGAACCACGGTTTCGCGGTCGACGAGACGAGCCTGCCCGAGACGCTCGTCGCCACGCATCGTTCGCTGTTCGACGGCTCGCTGCAGGGCATCGCGCACACGCGCGCGCCGGCCTTCAGCTTCCAGGGTCATCCGGAAGCGAGCCCGGGCCCGCACGACATCGGCTATCTCTTCGATCAGTTCATCGATTCGATGCGCCGGCACCGGTCGAACTGAGTGGTGCGCGAGACCCCGTAGCGAGAACGAGCGCAAGATGCCCAAGCGTACAGACATCCAATCCATCCTCGTGATCGGCGCCGGCCCGATCGTCATCGGCCAGGCCTGCGAGTTCGACTACTCCGGGACCCAGGCCTGCAAGGCGCTGCGCAAGGACGGCTATCGCATCGTGCTGGTGAACTCGAACCCGGCGACGATCATGACCGACCCCGACACCGCGGACGCGACCTATATCGAGCCCGTGCGCTGGGAGACCGTCGAGAAGATCATCGCGCAGGAGCAGCCCGACGCGATCCTGCCGACGATGGGCGGCCAGACCGCGCTGAACTGTGCGCTCGATCTCGCGCGCGAAGGCGTGCTCGAGCGCTACGGCGTGAAGCTGATCGGCGCCTCCGAGCGCGCGATCGAAATGGCCGAGGACCGCGAGAAGTTCCGCGAGGCGATGACGCGCATCGGCCTCGCCTCGCCGCGCTCCTTCGTCTGCCACAGCCTCGAGGAAGCCGAGCGCGCGCAGCAGCAGCTCGGCTTCCCGACCGTCATCCGGCCCTCGTTCACGCTCGGCGGCACCGGCGGCGGCATCGCCTTCAACCGCGAGGAGTTCGCCGAGATCGTCACGCGCGGGCTCGACGCGTCGCCGACGCACGAGGTGCTGATCGAGGAATCGGTGCTCGGCTGGAAAGAGTACGAGATGGAGGTCGTGCGCGATCGCCAGGACAACTGCATCATCATCTGCTCGATCGAGAACCTCGATCCGATGGGCATCCATACCGGCGACTCGATCACCGTCGCGCCGGCACAGACGCTGACCGACAAGGAATACCAGATCCTGCGCAACGCCTCGATCGCGGTGCTGCGCGAGATCGGCGTCGAGACCGGCGGTTCCAACGTGCAGTTCGCGATCAATCCCGACGACGGCCGCATGGTCGTCATCGAGATGAACCCGCGCGTGTCGCGCTCCTCGGCGCTGGCGTCGAAGGCGACGGGCTTCCCGATCGCGAAGGTCGCGGCCAAGCTCGCCGTCGGCTACACGCTCGACGAGCTCGCGAACGAGATCACGGGCGGGGCGACGCCGGCGTCCTTCGAGCCGACGATCGACTACGTGGTGACGAAGATTCCGCGCTTCACCTTCGAGAAGTTCCCGCAGGCGCAGGATCGGCTGACGACGCAGATGAAGTCCGTCGGCGAGGTGATGGCGATGGGCCGCACCTTCCAGGAATCCTTCCAGAAGGCGCTGCGCGGCCTCGAGACGGGCACGATGGGGCTCGACGAGAAGTTCAAGCCCGGCGAGAAGCTCGACCAGGCGAAGCTCGTGCGCGAGCTGTCGATCGCGGGCTCCGAGCGCATCTGGTTCGTCGGCGACGCCTTCCGTCACGGCATGAGCCTCGAGGAAATCCAGCAGCTCACGCGCATCGACCCGTGGTTCCTGGCGCAGATCGAAGACCTCGTGCGCGAGGAGCAGGCGATCGCCGGCCGCGGCCTCGCCGCCCTCGACGGCGAGGTCCTGCGGCGCCTGAAGCGCAAGGGCTTCGCCGACGCGCGGCTCGCGCGCCTCGTCGGCGTCGGCGAAGCGGAGGTGCGCGCGGCGCGCCACGCGCGCGGCATCCGCCCCGTGTACAAGCGCGTCGATTCCTGCGCCGCGGAGTTCGACGCGACCACCGCCTACATGTACTCGACCTACGAGGAAGAGTGCGAGGCGCGTCCCAGCGCGCGCGAGAAGATCATCATTCTCGGCGGCGGCCCTAACCGCATCGGCCAGGGCATCGAGTTCGACTACTGCTGCGTGCAGGCCGCCTATGCGATGCAGGAGGCGGGCTACGAGTCGATCATGGTCAATTGCAACCCGGAGACCGTATCGACCGACTACGACACCGCCGATCGCCTCTACTTCGAGCCGCTGACGCTCGAGGACGTGCTCGAGATCGTCGCGCTGGAGCAGCCGAAGGGCGTCATCGTACAGTTCGGCGGCCAGACGCCGCTGAAGCTCGCGCGCGCGCTCGCCGCGGCCGGCGTGCCGATCGTCGGCACCAGCCCGGATTCGATCGATCTCGCCGAGGATCGCGAACGCTTCCAGCAGTTCCTGTCGCAGGTCGGCCTGCTGCAACCGCCCAACCGCACCGCGCGCTCGCCCGAAGCGGCGCTCGCTGCGGCGGCGGAAATCGGCTACCCGCTGGTCGTGCGGCCGAGCTACGTGCTCGGCGGCCGCGCGATGGAAATCGTCTACAACGAGCAAGCGCTGTCGACCTACATGCGCCAGGCGGTGCAGGTGTCGAACGATTCGCCGGTGCTGCTCGACCGCTATCTCGACCACGCGATCGAGGTCGACGTCGATGCGCTGTGCGACGGCCGCCAGGTGCTGATCGGCGGCATCATGGAGCACATCGAGCAGGCCGGCATCCACTCCGGCGACTCGGCCTGCGCGCTGCCGCCGCACACGCTGTCGGCGGCGACCCAGCAGGCGCTGCGCGAGCAGATGGTGACGATGGCGCTGGGCCTCGGCGTCGTCGGGCTCATGAACACGCAGTTCGCGATCCAGGACGAGAAGATCTACGTGCTGGAGGTGAATCCGCGCGCCTCGCGCACGGTGCCCTTCGTGTCGAAGGCGATCGGCACGCCGCTCGCGAAGCTCGCGGCGAAATGCATGGTCGGGCTGACGCTCGAAGCACAGCAGGCGACGCAGGAGCGCGTACCGGGCTACTACTCGGTGAAGGAAGCGGTGTTTCCGTTCGCGAAGTTCCCGGGTGTCGATCCGCTGCTCGGTCCGGAGATGAAGTCGACCGGCGAGGTGATGGGCGTCGGCGCGAGCTTCGGCGAAGCCTTCGCGAAGTCGCAGCAGGCGGCGGGCATGACGCTGCCGGCGAGCGGCACGGCCTTCATCAGCGTGCGCGAAGCCGACAAGCCCGCGACGATCGAGCTCGCGCGGCGGCTCGCGGCGGCCGGTTTCCGGCTGGTGGCGACGCGCGGCACGGCGCGGGTGCTGACCGGCGCGGGCATCGACTGCCAGACCGTCAACAAGGTGCTCGAGGGACAGCCGCACATCGTCGACATGATCAAGAACGGCGCGATCGACTTCATCGTCAACACGACTGAAGGCGAGCAGGCGATCGCCGATTCCTTCACCATCCGACGCAGTGCCCTGCAGCACAGGATTGCCTACACTACGACCATGGCCGGCGCGACCGCGGCCGTGATGGCACTCGCGGAGCAGGGCGAGGAGCGGGTCCGCCGCCTCCAGGCGCTGCACCGGCAACTGGTGGGGTAGAGACAGGCGATGCAAAAGTCCCCGATGACGGCCGAAGGCGCGCAGAAGCTGCGCGAGGAACTGCAGCGATTGAAGTTCGTCGAGCGTCCGCGCATCACCAACGCGATCGCAGAAGCGCGCGCGCTGGGCGATCTGAAGGAGAACGCCGAGTACCACGCCGCGCGCGAGCAGCAGAGCTTCACCGAAGGGCGCATCGCCGACATCGAGAGCAAGCTCGCGACGGCCGAGATCATCGACGTCACCAAGGTCAACGCGCAGGGCCGCGTGGTGTTCGGCGCGACGGTCGAGCTGATGAACCTCGGCAGCGACGAAGAGGTGCGATACCGCATCGTCGGCGAGGACGAGGCCGACATCAAGGCGGGCCTCGTCTCGATCAATTCGCCGGTCGCGCGCGCGCTCATCGGCAAGCGCGAAGGCGACACGGTGGCGGTGCAGGTGCCGAGCGGCGCGGTCGAGTACGAGATCCTCGCCGTGCTGTACGTCTAGGGCACTCGTGCCGGC
>JBFWSI010000372.1:0-4691 GCA_050248455.1 Gammaproteobacteria bacterium
GTTGAGGCTGCGGCCGCCGTCGACGACGAGGATCTGTCCCGTCACGAAGTCTGCGCCGAGGAGGTAGGCGACGGCGTCGGCAATGTCGGCGGGTTCGCCGCAACGGGCGAGCGGCGTGCGCTCGATCAGCGCGTGTCGATCGGCGGGCGCGGCGCCGGCCGGCCACAGAATCGCGCCGGGGGCGACGGCGTTGACGCGCACCGCGGGGGCGAGCTCGCGCGCCAGCGCGCGCGTCAGCCCTGCGAGCCCCGCCTTGGACACGCAGTAGACCGCGAAGCCCGCTTTCGGCCGGTCGGCATAGATGTCGGTGAGATTGACGATGGCGCCGCCGTGCGCCGCGAGCGCGCCGGCCGCTGCCTGCGCGAGCAGGAAGGGCGCGCGCAGGTTGACGTCCAGCGTCTGCTGCCAGGCCGTCGGATCGACCTCCGCGAGCGGCAGCGGCTCGAACACCGCCGCGTTGTTGACCAGCGCATCGAGTCGGCCCCAGCGTGCGCAGCTCGCGGCGACGAGGCGGGCGGCGGCCGCGGCCTCGGCCAGATCGGCCGGCGCGACGCAGGAGGACTCCGCGCGCGTCGCGTTCAGCTGCGCAACCAGCGCATCCGCTTCGGCCGTCGAGTGCTGGCAATGAACGACGACACGCCAGCCGTCCGCGTGCAGACGCTGCGTGATCGCGGCGCCCAGCCTGCGCGCGCCGCCGGTGACGAGAGCGACTTTGTCCATCGATAACGTACGATACGCCGCGGCGAGGCGAGCGCCGCCGCGCGTGAAGGGCTGCCATGGAATCCCGTCCGAGCTTACCCGAACCCGATGCCGATGAGTTAGCGCACGTCGCCGCGGTCCGCGCGCGCATCGTCGAGGCGATCGACCGCGCCGGCGGCCGCCTGTCCTTCGCGGACTACATGGATCTCGCGCTGTACGCGCCCGGTCTCGGCTACTACGTCGCGGGCGCGCGCAGCTTCGGGCGCGACGGCGATTTCGTCACCGCACCCGAGCTCTCGCCGCTGTTCGGCGCGACGCTCGCGCAGCAGTGCGCGGAGGTGCTCGCCCGCACCGGCGGCTCGATACTCGAGTTCGGAGGCGGCAGCGGCCGGCTCGCGGCGACGCTGCTCGCCGAGCTCGCCGCGCGCGGCGCACTGCCGGACTCCTACTGCATCCTCGAGCTGAGTCCGGGGCTGCGCGCACGCCAGCGCGAGACGATTGCAGCCGGCGCGCCCGAGGCGCTGGCACGCGTGCGCTGGCTGACGGACGCGCCCGCGCTGCCGCTGGCCGGCGTCGTCATCGCCAACGAGGTGCTCGACGCGCTGCCGGTGCGGCTCTTCGCGCGCGTCGCGGGCGCGGACTTCGAGCGCGGTGTGACGCACGCCGCGTCCGGCGACCTGGCGTGGACGCGCTGGCCGGCGGACGCCGCGCTGTCCGCCGCGATCGCGCAGTGTTTCGCGCCGTCGCCGCCGCCGGCGGACTACGTCTCCGAAATCAATCTGCGCATGCGCACCTGGCTTGCCGATCTGCCGCGTTTTCTCCGCCGCGGCGTCGCCTTGCTCGTCGACTACGGCGATACTCGGCGGGAGCGTTACCATGCGCACAACGACGGCGGCAGCCTGCGCTGCTATTTTCGTCATCGCGTGCTCGACGATCCCTTGCGGCATCCCGGCCTGCAGGACATCACGGCCTCGGTCGACTTCACGCGCGTCGCCGAGGATGCCTGCGACGCCGGCTTCACGGTGCTCGGCTATGCGACGCAGGCGAGTTTCCTGCTCGCCTGCGGCATCGAGGAGCGTCTACAGGCGCGGCTGGGCGTGCCCGGTGACCATGCGCGGCTCGCGCTCGAGGCCCGCATCCTGCTCTTGCCGCAGGAAATGGGCACGCGCTGCAAGGTGCTCGCGCTCGGCCGCGATTACGGCGCGCCGCTGCTCGGGTTCCGGCTGCGCGACGAGCGCCATCGTCTGTGATGCGGAAGGCGGGTTGGCAGCGTATCGAGCGGTTTTCTGGGGTGGTGAGGACGCACGACGAGCGTCGAGTCGACGGATAATGAGGCACGCGCCGCAATCGGCCGCTAACCGGCCATCACCGTGTCGGGCAGGAAAACGCACCATGACATCGTCCACCGGTTCCGGGCCAGCGCAGCAGGTCATCATGTTCGCGGACATCGTCGGCAGCACTTCGCTGTACGAGGAGATCGGCGACGAGGCCGCACGCGACGTCACTGCGCGCTGCATGGCGCGCATGGGCGAGATAGTGCGCGCGCACCAGGGACGCGTCACCGCCGAGCTCGGCGACGAAATCATGAGCTTCTTCGCCGAGCCCGCCGCGGCCGCCGCCGCGGCCTGCGAGCTGCATGCGACGATCGCCGAGGCGTTCGCGGGCGGCGACGGCGGACCCGCGCTCAAGCTGCGCGTCGGCATGCATTACGGCAGCGTCGCCGGCGAGACCGAAGACCTGATGAGCGAGACGGCGAAGATTGCGCACTGGGCCGCGCGCAACGCGAAGGCGGAGCAGACGCTCGCGACGGTGCCGCTGATCGACGCGCTGCCACGCATCTACCGCGCGGTGTCGCGCTACGTCGACGACGAGACCTGGAACTTCGTCTCCTACGAGCACGTCGCGCTGTACGAGATCATCTGGGACGTCGAGGCTGTCACCGCCGCGTCGGTCGACCAGGGCCGCCCGGATCATCAACGCTACGAGCTCGTCAGCTTCGCCGTCGGCGGAGACACCATCGTGGTCAACGCCGAGCGTCCCGTAATCTCGATCGGCCGCGGCACGCAGAACGATCTGACGGTCAAGAACGATCTCGTCTCGCGCCAGCACTTCACCGCCCAGTTCAGTCGCGGCCGCTGCACGATCACCGACAAGAGCACCAACGGCACCTTCGTCACGCCCGCCGGCGGCAGCCGCCACGAAGTCCGCCGCGACACCTTCCCCCTGAACGGCAGCGGCGTCATCGTCCTCGGCTCCCCGCTGCAGGACGGCGACGTGGTGGCGATCCAGTACGTCTGCAAGTGACGCCGTGCTCCCTTGTTGGGTCGTGCGGGTTGATGTGCTGTCGAATCCGAATAGCTGAGCGCAAATGCACTCCATTAGCTGTTCGATAGGGCATGCGCAGGTAGACGCCTCCTTCGTCATTCCCGCGCAAGCGGGAATGACGGTAAACGAACGCGTAGTGGCGCGTATTTGCGCTCAGCTATTTAGCCACGGAGGGCACGGACGAAGGAGATTGATTGAGCCTACGCCTCCGTCACTCCGCGCGACCATTGGCGCCGGGGTCACGGATCTTCGGCTCTTCATCAAGCCCTTTTCTTTCTCCGTGCCCGCTGTGTCCTCCGTGGCTAAATTCAGCAGCGCCGAACGAAGGCACAGTCCTCAAACCCCGGCACTCTTCAAGGCCGCGATGCGCGCCTCGCGCAGCAGACCTTTGATCTTGGGGCCCGGGCCGTGGACGGCGACCAGGGCGCCGACGTCGACGGCGCGGGCGAGCTCGAAGGCGCGGCGCAGGCGTGCGGCCTGGGGATAGTCGCGATGCTCGAGGCCGGCGCGGCCGCGGGCGTCGATCTCGCAGGCGAGCAGGATGTCGTCGACACGTTCGGGGCGGCGGAAGGCGTCGATGCGATCGAGCAGATCGACGATCGTCGAGTGGCGCAGCTCGAGTCCACGATGCACGTTGGTGTGCTCGCGCGCGACGATCACGGCGAGCTCGCGCAGCGCCTGGGGGACGCGCAGGCGATCGCACAGCGCGTTCAGCAGACGCACCGAGCGATCTTCGTGGCCGATGTGTTTCGGCAGCATCGCGGGCGGCGTCGTGCCCTTGCCGAGATCATGCGTCAGCACCGCGAAACGGACGCGCGTCGAGGCGCCCATGCGAGCGGCCTGCGTGAGGCACAGCAGCAGGTGCACGCCGCAGTCGATTTCCGGATGATGCTGGGCCGGTTGCGGCACGCCGAACAGCGCGTCGACTTCCGGTAGCACCACGGCCAGCGCGCCGCAGTCGCGCAGCACCTCCAAGAAGCGCGCCGGGTGAGGCTCGCCGAGTGCGCGCTCGAGCTCGCGCCACACGCGCTCCGGCGTCAGGGTCGCGAGCTCGCCGCTCGCCGTGATTTCGCGCATCAGGGCCAAGGTCTCGGGCGCGACGGCGAAATCGAAGCGGGCGGCAAAGCGCGCGACGCGCAGCGTGCGCAGGGGGTCTTCGACGAAGGCGGCAGTCACGTGGCGCAGCACGCGCGCGGCGAGATCGCGCTGCCCGCCGTAGGGATCGACGAGCCGGCCGTCGGCGTCCTCCGCCATCGCGTTGATCGTGAGATCGCGACGCGCGAGATCTTCCTCCAGCGTCACGCTGCGCGCGGCGTCGACTGCGAAGCCCGTGTAGCCGCGGCCCTGCTTGCGTTCGGTGCGCGCGAGCGCGTACTCCTCCTGCGTCGCCGGATGCAGGAAGACCGGGAAATCCTTGCCGACGCGCCGGTAGCCGAGCGCGAGCATGTCCTCTTCGCTGGCGCCGACCACGACCCAGTCGCAGTCGGCTGTCGGCAGGCCGAGCAGGCGATCGCGTACGGCGCCGCCGACGCGGTAGATCTTCATCGCTCGCTCAGCGGCCCGCGTGCCGTCGCAGGCGATCGTAGCGCTGGCGCTCGCCACCGCCGCCGCCGAGGCAGCGCGCGATCATGCCGTCGACCGCGACCGGGACGATGCCGAGTCGTTCG
>JBFWSI010000373.1:0-4665 GCA_050248455.1 Gammaproteobacteria bacterium
CGACCGACGCTGGGCGGCGCGCTCACGCTGGGCCCCGAACGCGAGCGCGTGCAGGGCGGCTGGTGGGAAGGCGCGGATCTCGCACGCGACTATTTCGTCGCCCGCGATCCGCAGGGCACGCGCTGGTGGGTGTTCCGTGAACTGGACGGGCGCCGCGGCTGGTACCTGCACGGCGTGTTCGAGTGAGGACGCCGCTGCGGGCTCCGGGCGACCCGCTCGCAGAGCCGAATAACTGAGCGCAACCGTCGAGCCGGGATTTGCAGCCCGGAAGCGCAGCGAATCCGGGGCTCGGCGCCCTTAGGGCCCATGCGTTCGAGTAGGCTCGGGGCCGTGGGTGGCGAAGCTTGGTCGAAGGGCTACCCGCATCGGGTATGTCGGATCCCGGATTCGCTGCGTTCATCCGGGCTACGAAAATCATCGTCTTCATCATTCCCGCGCGGCGCCTGCGGAGCGCATTTACGCGCAGCTGCGCAGCACCCGATTCGCGGCGGTGAATCCGGATCTGCGCCGGACTCGTCGATTCCACCCACGACGGATTCGTTCGAACCTCCTGAAACTTGGCCCCGGCGCCGGTAGCGCCGGCACGGCGAGCCGCCGGCGCTCAAGGCCGCGCGGGGTGAAGACGATACAGCCTCATCACGGGGGATTTCATGTCGACAGTCAACGACACCACGCGCCTCGGCGCCGAGCAGGACTGGAAGCAGCGTTATCGCGATCTGGCGCGCGAAGCGGACCAGGAGCGTGCGACCTGGGCGCAGAGCGAACGCGCGCTGGTCCAGGCCTTGTTGAAATTCGCCCAATGCTTCGACGGGCTCGACGCTGGGCTCGATCGCCAGCTCAGCGGCCTGCGCGCCAATCTCCGCAGCGGCAGCGAACCGAAGATCCGCGCAGGGCTGCTGGGTGAAGTCGGCGACGCCTGCCTCGCACAGTCGCGCAAGCGCGCCAATCTGCCGACGGACAACGGTCGAGCGCCGCTGGAAACCCTGGTATCGGCGCTGAAGATCCCTGCGCAGGCGGCACTCGAGTTCAAGCAGATCCAGTCGCGCCTGCGCAATGGCGAAGATCCCGCGCGCGTCGCGGTGCTGCTCGCCGAAGCCTTGAACGAGCTCGCCGCCGCGGCGCTGTCGCGCACGGGCAGCGTGCGCCCCTCCACCGTCGCCGAGGATCTCGTGCCGCGTGTGATCGACGAGCTCGCCGCGCGCGAGGCCCTGCGCGAGCGCGCCGTCGAGCTGCGTGCAGCCTGGCAGCAGGACGCGAGCATGGCGGCACGCCAGGTCCAGGGCGGGAAGTTCGTCCAGCTCGTGCGCGATGCACTCGCGACACGGGACACGCCGGAGGCGAGCCTCGGCCCCGGCGCGAGCCTCGCGCAGCTGCTCGACTGGCTGCTGCTGCCGACCGAGTTCGAGGAACGCTCGCAGCAGCTGCGCGAGACGCTGGGCCGCGGCAGGAGCCAGGACCCCGTACGGGAGACCGGCAGCTTCCTCAACGATCTCCACGCCTTCATGCGCAAGGACCTGCGCACGCTCGAGGACTATCTGAAGCAGGCGTCGGAGAACCTGAACGTCATCGATCACGAGCTGCGCTACGCCGTCGATCACAGCCGCATGACGGCGCAGGATTCGAGCGAGCTGACGCGCGGCATCAATGCGCACATGGACGCCCTCGACGCGGCCGTGCAGGGCGAGCAGCCGCCGGCCGATCTGCGCACGCTGGTCGAGCACCGCGTCGCGACGATCCGCTCGACGATGTCGACCTACCTCAACATGCAGCAGCACAAGCAGGACGCCTACGAGCGGCGCATCGCCGATCTGACCCAGCGCCTGCAGAGCTTCGAACAGGAATCGAATCGCCTGCGCGAGAACCTCGAAGCCGAGCATGCGCGCGCCCACAGCGACACGCTGACCGGTGCGCCGAACCGCCTGGCCTATGAAGAACGCGCGCAGCTCGAAGTGAAGCGCGCGTGGCGTCACGGCTCGTCGCTGTGCCTCGCCGTGCTCGATCTCGATCGTTTCAAGGGCATCAACGACAGCTTCGGCCACAAGGCCGGCGACAAGCTGCTGCGCTATACCGCCAGCATCGCGTTGAAACGCATCCGTACCACCGATCTCTTCGCCCGCTACGGCGGCGAGGAATTCGTCGCGCTGTTCCCCGACACGCGGCTCGACGATGCGCTCGAGGTCTGCGAAGACCTGCGGCGGCAGATCGCGAGCTCGAGCTTCCACTTCAAGGGTTCGCCGGTGCCCGTCTCGGTATCGATCGGCGTCGCCGAGCTCGGTGATCAGGAAAGCCTCGGCGAACTGTTCGAGCGCGCCGACAAGGCGCTCTATCGCGCCAAGCGCGGCGGCCGCAACCGCGTCGAAGCCGCACGCTGAACGTGCCGGACATCTGATCGCTCGTAGCCCGGGTGGAGCGCGCAGCGCAACCCGGGATCTTCATGGGCGAGCGCACGAATCCCGGGTTCCGCTACGCTGCGCCCGGGCTACGAAGAAAGGCGCGTCCGGCCCGCGCGCAGCCTGGCCGCCACGGCTGCCTTGACCGGGCTCACCCCGCAGCCTACCTTCGGCGCTCCACCCGAACAGCCCGGAGGTTCCCATGGCGCAGGTCCCCGCCAACTTCACCGATCTGCTGACGTCCAAGATCACCTTCGCTCATCTCGGTACGTCGATGAAGGACGGCGCGCCGCAGGTGACGCCGGTCTGGTTCAGCTACGACGGCCAGCACGTCCTGCTGAATTCCGCGAAAGGGCGCGTGAAGGATCGCAACATGCGCGCGCGACCCAGGGTCGCGATGTCGATCCTCGATCCCGGCAATCCGTATCGCTACCTGCAGATCATGGGACACGTGGTCGAAGTGACCGAAGCGGGCGGCGACGCGCACATCGATGCGCTCGCGAAGAAATACATCCACCAGGACAAGTATCCGTGGCGCCAGCCGGGTGAAGTCCGCGTGATCTACAAGGTCGCGATCGACAAGGTCCAGACGATGGGCTGACGCACGGACCGCGCTTCCCTGCCAGGCACCGTGGCGGCACCTGCAGCCGCGCGGTGCCCAGTTCACAGCCGGTTCAGCCTCGCTCTCCGAAGATGCGCGCGCCGCAGGTGACGATCGCCCGCGACGCCCCTACACTAGCGCAGCTTCCAGGAGACGTCCGATCAAGACCTTCAGCTTCCAAGCCCTGTTGCTCGCCGGACTGCTGGTCGGCGGGAGCGCCGCGCTCTCCGTCGCGGCCGACGATCTCGAGGCGCCCGACGCTGCTGAAGCGCCGCTCGCCGAACCCGCGGCACCTGCCTTGCCGGCGCCGACCTGCGAGCCCGGGAGCGCCGACCTGCCGATCGCGAGCGAGATCGGCTCGGCCGGCATCATGTACAACATCGCCGAGCACCCTTCCTCGATACGCGCCGTCGCCGGCCGCCTGCTGAACGAAGCGCTGGATCGCCAGAAGAAGGCGGCCAGCGCGGCGACGGCCTGCGGCGACTGTCGCGACGACGTGCCGCGCGTCGTCTACAAGGTCGCTCCGATCCACCTGCTGCCCGAGCCGAAGCAGCAGGCCGTCTGCCGCAAGCTCGATGCGCAGACGCGCGTGCAGCCCTTCGAATTCCCGCCGCGCCGCTTCGAGTCGATCAGCGCGCTGAACGACTGGGTGATGGCGTTCTCGCAGGGCCGCGGCGAGGAAGGCAAGGAGCTCTACCGGCGCTGCGAGGCGAACTGCAGCCCGCACTACCAGTTCACGATCGAGCCCGACGACGGCGGCCTGCAGGTCGAGACGCGCGTGCACTGCGGCCTCGCGCGCGATCGCGACAGCAACGACTACGAAGTGAGCACGGCGTTGCGCCTCGAATGCGATGCCCCGTCGCGGCCGGTGGCCGAGGTGCTTCGCTGACGACCGGGCGAGCGCACGCGTGACCGATCCCAAAGCCTTGCCGGGCGGCGTCGAGCCGCTCGCCGACCTGCGCGAGCCGCGCGGCCTCGTACGCGTCGCCGCGATGCTCGCATGGCCGGCGCTCGTGTTGTCGAGCGGCGGCATCCTCGCCGCCGGCTTCGCGCTCGATCACCCGGCGATCTACTTCAACCTGTCGTATGCATGGATCGTGTCGTGGCTGCTGCTGCTGGAAAAGCACCTGCCCTACCGCCCCGACTGGCGGCGCAACGACGGCCAGATCGGCGCCGACCTGGGCCATACGCTGCTCAACAAGGGCTTCGTGCAGTTCACGATCGTCCAGCTGATGAGCCTCGAGTTCTTCGCCAGTCGCGGCAGCGGCGCGATCGGCAGCTTGCCGCTGTGGCTGCAGGTCGTCATCGGCCTCGTCGCCAGCGAATTCGGGCTCTACTGGGCCCATCGCCTCGGCCACGAATGGCCGCTGCTGTGGCGTTTCCATGCCGTGCACCACAGCGTGAAGCGGCTGTGGATCGTCAACACCGGCCGCTTCCACTTCATCGACTCGAACCTGAGCGTGCTCGCGAGCGTGCCCTTCCTGCTCGCAACGGGCATCTCGATGGACGCGATCATCTGGGTCAGCGCGATCCCGGCCTACATCGGCATCCTGACCCACTGCAACGTCGCGATGCGCTGCGGCTGGCTCAACTACGTGTTCAACACGCCGAACCTGCTCCGCTGGCACCATTCGACGATCCTCGCCGAAGGCAACACGAACTACGGGCAGATCG
>JBFWSI010000374.1:0-4670 GCA_050248455.1 Gammaproteobacteria bacterium
ATCCTCGCGCGTGCCGCCGAGCTCGTCGCGCGCGTGCGCGCCAGGGCCGGCAGTCGCAGCGCAGTCGATTCCTTCATGCGCGAGTACGATCTTTCCAGCGAGGAGGGCGTGCTGCTGATGTGCGTGGCCGAGGCACTGCTGCGCATTCCGGACGATGCGACGGCCGACAAGCTGATCCGCGACAAGCTCGGCGACGCGGACTGGCACAGGCATCTCGGCGCCAGCGCGTCGCTGCTCGTCAACGCGTCGACCTGGGGCCTGTTGCTGACCGGCCGCCTCGTCGGCCTCGCGGAGACGACGCGGCGCGACGTGGCCGGCGCCTTCGAGCGCCTCGTCGGCCGCGCCGGCGAGCCCGTGATCCGCCTCGCGCTGCGCCAGGCGATGCGCATCATGGGCCACCAGTTCGTGATGGGCCGCACGATCGCCGAGGCGCTCGCGCGCGCGGCCGAGAAGAACGACGCGCCCTGTCGCCATTCCTACGACATGCTCGGCGAGGCGGCGCTGACGCAGGCCGACGCCGCGCGCTACCGTGCAGCCTATGCGGACGCGATCGATGCGCTCGGTCGATGCGGGCCGTGGCGCGACGTGCTCGATGCGCCGTCGATCTCGGTCAAGTTCTCTGCCCTGCATCCGCGCTACGAGGTCGCGCAGCGCGCACGCGTCCATGCCGAGCTCGAGCCTACGGTGCTCGCGCTCGCGCAGCGCGCGATGAGGAACGGTATCGGCATGACCGTCGATGCCGAGGAGGCCGAGCGCCTCGAGCTCTCGCTGGACGTGATCGGCGCGGTGTTCCTCGATCCGTCGCTTGCCGGCTGGAACGGCTTCGGCCTCGCCGTGCAGGCCTACCAGAAGCGCGCGCCCTTCGTGATCGACTGGCTCGCCGCGACCGCGGCGAATTCCGGACGGCGCTGGATCGTGCGCCTCGTCAAGGGCGCGTACTGGGATGCGGAGATCAAGCGCGCGCAGGAGCTCGGCCTCGCCGGCTACCCGGTGTACACGCGCAAGGCGAACACCGACGTGTCCTATCTCGCCTGCGCGCAGCGCCTGTTCGCGGCCGGCGCCGAGCGCGTCTATCCGCAGTTCGCGACCCACAATGCGCACACGATCGCCGCGATCGAGGGTTTCGCCGCGGGACGGCCCTTCGAATTCCAGCGCCTGCACGGCATGGGCGCGGAGCTCTACGCCGAAGTGCTGGACGGCGGCGAGCGGGCGCCGCCGTGCCGCGTCTATGCGCCCGTCGGCTCGCACGAGGAGCTGCTGCCCTATCTCGTGCGGCGCCTGCTCGAGAACGGCGCGAACACCTCCTTCGTCAACCGCATCGTCGACGAGGACCTGCCGATCCGCGAGCTCGTAGCCGATCCCTGCGACGTCGTGCGTGCGTACGCGCGCAAGCCGCATCCGCGCATCCCGCTGCCGCGCGAGCTCTACGGTGGGGAGCGGAAGAACGCGGCGGGCGTCAATCTCGCCAACGACGAGGAGCTCGCCGCACTCGCCGAGGCCATCGACGCGCACCGCGACCCTTGGATCGCCGTGCCGCTCGTGCCCGGATCGACCACGGTCGAAGTCGCACGCCCGGTCACGAACCCTGCCGATCGCCGCGAGCTCGTCGGCGAGGCGCGCGACGCCGACGCGGCGACGATCGAACGCGCGCTCGCGAACGCGATCGCCGCGCAGGAAGCCTGGGAGGAGATGCCGGTCGCGCGTCGCGCCGCGCTGCTCGAACGCGCGGCCGATCTGCTCGAGGCGCGCCGCGGCGAGCTCGTCGCGCTGTGCGTGCGGGAAGCCGGCAGGACGATCCCGGCCGCGCTCTCCGAAGTGCGCGAAGCCGTCGATCTGTGCCGCTACTACGCCGCGACGGCGCGCAAGCTGTTCAGCGAGCCCCAGCTACTGCCCGGCCCGACCGGCGAGACGAACCGCCTGTGCCTGCGCGGGCGCGCGGTCTTCGTCTGCATCAGCCCGTGGAACTTCCCGCTCGCGATCTTCACGGGGCAGATCGCCGCAGCCCTCGTGGCCGGCAACGCCGTGATCGCGAAGCCCGCCGAGCAGACGCCGCTGATCGGCTGTGCCGCCGTCGAGCTGCTGCACGAAGCCGGCGTGCCCGAGCAGGTGCTGCAGTTCGTGCCGTGCAAGGGATCGGTGCTCGGCAGCACGCTGCTGACGCGCAACGAAGTCGCTGGTGTCTGCTTCACGGGCTCGACCGCGACCGCGTGGACGATCAACCGCACGCTCGCCGCGCGCGACGCGCCCGTCGCCGCGCTGATCGCCGAGACCGGCGGCCAGAACGCGCTGATCGCAGACTCCTCGGCGCTGCCCGAGCAGCTCGTCGAGGACGTGCTCGCCTCCGCCTTCGATTCGGCCGGCCAGCGTTGCTCTGCCGCGCGCGTGCTCTACGTGCAGGACGACGTCGCCGACGAAGTGATCGCGATGCTCGCGGGCGCGATGGACGAGCTCGTCGTCGGCGATCCTGCGCTGCTGTCGACCGACGTCGGGCCCGTGATCGACGAAGCCGCGCGCAGCAAGCTCGAAGCGCATGTCGCGCGCATGGACCATGCAGCGAAGCTCATCGGGATCGCCCGCCGATCGACCGGCACCGGGCACGGCAGCTTCTTCCTGCCGCGCGCCTACGAGATTCCGTCGCTGCAACTGCTGACGCAGGAAGTGTTCGGGCCCGTGCTGCACGTCCTGCGCTGGAAGGCCGAGGCGCTCGATCAGGTCATCGATGCCGTCAATGCCACCGGCTACGGTCTCACGCTCGGCGTCCACAGCCGCATCGACGCGACGATCGAGCACATCGCGAGGCGCGCGAAGGTCGGCAACGTCTACGTCAACCGCAACCAGATCGGCGCCGTCGTCGGCGTGCAGCCCTTCGGCGGCGAGGGCCTGTCCGGCACCGGCCCCAAGGCCGGCGGCCCGCACTACCTGCTGCGTTTCGCGACCGAGCGCACGCTGACGATCAACACCGCCGCTACGGGCGGCAATGCGACGTTGCTCACGCTCGGTGAGTAGCGCGTCGCCTGGCGGCCGCAGAACCCCGGATTCGCTGCGCTCTCCCGGGCTACAAGAGAGAGTCTCGGGATCTTCGGCGGCGCGAGGTGCGGAAAAGATCCCGGGTTCCGCTACGCTCTAAGGTATCCCCACGAAAAGCGGGCGCGAAAACCTCAACAAGCGCGTCATTCCCGCGCAGGCGGGAATCCACGTACTGGCACGGCGCCCCCGCTGGACTCCCGCTTTCGCGGGAGTGACGAGGAGTACCGGCGAATTCTCGGGGAGCACTGAAAATTTCGTGGGGATACCTCAGCGCTACGCTGCACCCGGGCTACGAAGATCGCGTCTTGCGGGTGCCCAATCCCGGATCCGCTGCATCGCCCGGGCAAGTGAACCCTTCGGTATACTGCCCGAGTTCTCGTCAAAGCTGCGGTCAATTCCATGGTGGCACGCGCCAACGCATCCAGTGTCGACTCCTTGCCTGCGTCTGGCGCCGCCCGACCGTTCCGTGCACAGGGCTATGCTTCCGTTCGGCGCCGTCCATGAAGAGCAAGATCGACCCGTCCTCGAAAGAATTCCACGCCCGCGATGCCGGCTATCAGGCACTGCTGGCGCAATTGCGCGAGCGCATGCAGTGGTCGATCGGCGGCGGCGGGCAGCGGCTGAAGGAACGCCACGTCCAGCGCGGCAAGATCCCGGTGCGCGAGCGCATCGACCTGCTGCTCGATCCCGGCAGTCCCTTTCTCGAGCTGTCCGCGCTCGCGGGCTGGGGGCTGTACGGCAACGAGGCGCCCGCTGCCGGCATCGTCACGGGCATAGGCTGCGTCGAAGGAACGGCCTGCATGTTCATCGCGAACGATGCGACGGTGAAAGGCGGCAGCTTCTTCGCCGAGACCATCCGCAAGCACGTTCGCGCGCAGGAAATCGCCTGGGAGAACCGCCTGCCCTGTCTCTATCTCGTCGACTGCGGCGGCGCTTACCTGCCGGAGCAGGACCGCGTCTTTCCCGATTTCGGGCATTTCGGCACGAGCTTCTACCATCAGTGCCGGATGAGCGCCGACGGCATCCCGCAGCTGTCGGCGGTGTTCGGCGGCTGCACCGCGGGCGGCGCGTATATCCCGGCGCTGTCGGACGAATCGATCATGGTCGAGGGCACCGGTCGCATCCATCTCGGCGGCCCGCCGATCGTGAAGGCGGCGATCGCCGAAGTGGTCGACGGCGAAACCCTCGGCGGCGCCGCGATGCATGCACGGGTGTCGGGCGTGACGGATCACCTGGCGCTCACCGAGCGCGAGGCGCTGGCAAAGCTGCGCAAGATCATCGCCAGCCTCAACTGGCCGCAGCAGGGGCACGCCGCGCGGCGGCCGAGCAGAGCGCCGCGATACGGCGGGGACGAGATTCCCGGCATCGTCGGCACCGATCTCAAGCAACCGTTCGACGTGACGGAGGTGCTCGTCCGCCTGGTCGACGACGGCGAGCTGCAGGCGTTCAAGCCGGAGTACGGCGCGACGCTGGTGTGCGCGTTCGCGCACATCCACGGCTATCCGGTCGGCATCCTCGCCAACAACGGCGTGCTCTTCTCGGAGTCTTCCGTCAAGGGCGCGCACTTCATCGAGCTATGCAACCAGCGCCGGATCCCGCTGCTGTTCCTGCAGAACATCACGGGCTTCATGGTCGGCACCGAC
>JBFWSI010000375.1:0-4659 GCA_050248455.1 Gammaproteobacteria bacterium
CGCCGTCAACATCGTCGACGCCGACGTCGCGGTGATCGCGACGCTCGACATCGATCACGTCGAATTCCTCGGGCGCTCGCGCGAGGCCATCGCGCGCGAGAAGGCCGGCATCATGCGCACGGGCCGCCCGGCCGTGTGCTCGGATCCGGCGGCGCCCGCCTCGCTGCTCGAATGCGCGACCCACGTCGGCGCCGCGCTGTCGCTGCTCGGCGCCGGTTTCAATTTCGCCGACAAGGGCGACACCTGGACCTGGTGGAGCGGCGACACCGTGCTCGAAGGCCTGCCGCGGCCCGCGCTGTCCGGCAGCTACCAGCTGCGCAACGCGTCCGGCGTGCTGAAGGCCATCGACCTGCTCCAGCCGCGTCATCCGGTCGCGCGCGCGACGATCGCCGAGGCGCTCGCGCGTACGACCTTGCGCGGCCGCTTCCAGCGCCTGCCGGGCGAAGTCGAGATCGTCCTCGACGTCGCGCACAACGCGCAGGCCGTCGACACCTTCGTCGCGACCCTGCGCACCCTGCCGCGCGCGCCGCGCACGCAGGTCGTGCTCGGCATGCTGACGACCAAGGATCGGCTCAGCGCGATGAGCGCGCTGGCCGAGATCGCCGACGAGTGGCAGCTCGCGACGGTGCAGGCGCCGAAGGGCGCGAGCGCCGAGGAGCTCCACGCGACCTGGCGGCAGCTGCCGCGGCGGGCGCCGGCCGCGCGTCATGCCTCGGTCGCGGCGGCCTACGCGGCGGCGCGCGCCGCGGCGCGGCCCGGCGATCGCATCGTCGCCGTCGGCTCCTTCATCACCGTCGGCGAAGTGCTGCGCATCGTCGCGCCCGACGATGGCGACGGCGGTTGAGGCACAGCGATGGACAGTCAACTGAAACAACGACTGGTCGGCGCCGCGGTGCTGGTGTCGCTCGCGATTCTGGTCGTACCCATACTGCTCGACGGCGGCTACCAGCCGGCGCCCAGCCCGCGGCGCGACATCGCGCCGATGCCCGCGGACAGCTTCGAGGAGACGGTGCCGCCGCTCGCGCAGGGCGTCCGGGAGTCGCTGGATGCGGGGCTCGAGGCCGCGCCGGACGCGCTGTCGAAGGCGGCGAGCGAAGCGGCGGCGGCGCTCGACACGCCGCCCGAGGTGACACCGCCGGCGTTCACCGCCGAGGAAGCGGTCGAAGCGAGTCCGCCCGTCGCGCAGACGCCCCCTGCGCCCGCCACGCCGGCCGTGCAGGCGCCGCCCCCTGCGCCGAAGCCCGTGCCCGCCGCGCCGACGCCGACGCCGAAGACCGAGCAGTGGAGCGTGCAGCTCGGCAGCTTCGCGAGCCGCGCGAATGCCGAGAAGCTGCTAGGCCGCGTCCAGGCGACGGGGGTCGAGGGCTTCATCCTGCCGCTCACCGAAGGCGGCAAGACCTCGTTCCGCGTGCGCGCCGGCCCCGTCGCGAGCCGCGCCGCCGCCGATCGCCTGCGCCAGGATCTCGAGCGCACGCAGGCGATACGCGGCATGCTGGTGCGCTACCCCTGAACAGGACGGGTATTCACCCATGAGCCTGAACTGGGCCGACCTCTTCATCCTGACGGTCGTCGGCATCTCGGCGCTGCTGTCCGTGCTGCGCGGACTCGTCAAGGAAGTGCTGTCGCTGGTCGGCTGGGTCGCGGCCTGCTGGATCGCGTTCCGCTGGTCGGGTCCTGCCGGGGGGGTGCTCGCGAGCACGCTGGGCGTGCCGCCGTCGGTGCGCACGGCAATCGGTTTCGTCGCTTTGCTGGTCGCGGTGCTGTTCGCCTTCGGCCTGCTGAACTTCCTGATCGGCAAGCTCCTCGCCACCACCGGACTGTCGGCGACCGACAGGATGCTCGGCGTCCTGTTTGGAATCGCGCGCGGAGTTGCGATAATCACGATCGTGGTGATGTTTGCGGGACTGACGCCGCTGCCGCGGGATCCGTGGTGGCGAGAGTCGCTGTTCCTGCCGCGGCTGGAGCCGGCGGCGCGCTGGGCCATCGCTTGGCTGCCGGCGGAATTCGCCAAGCATTTCGGCAACTTCGACAACCCTGACGGCGGTGGCGGCATGCCGTCCACGAGGCCGGGCGCTCCCGACCCCCGAGGTTAATCGCGATGTGTGGAATCATCGGCATCGTCGGCAGGAATGCGGTCAACCAGTCGCTGTACGACGGGCTGACGGTCCTGCAGCACCGCGGGCAGGATGCCGCCGGCATCGCGACCTACGAGGACGGGCGCGTCTACCTGCGCAAGTCCGACGGCCTGGTGCGCGACGTCTTCCACACGCGCCACATGCTGAACCTGAAGGGACGCATGGGCATCGGCCACGTGCGCTACCCGACCGCCGGCGCGAGCTCGACCGCCGAGGCGCAGCCCTTCTACGTGAACTCGCCCTACGGCATCGCGCTCGCGCACAACGGCAATCTCACGAATTCGGATCGGCTCAAGCGCGAGCTCTTCCACGACGGCCTGCGTCACATCAACACCGATTCCGACTCCGAGGTGCTGCTGAACGTGTTCGCGCACGAGCTGCAGACCTACGGCAAGACGCGCATCGGGCCCGACGACATCTTTCGCGCCGTGGCCCAGCTGCACAAGCGCTGCCGCGGCGGCTACGCGGCGATCGCGATGATCACGGGCGTCGGCATCCTCGGCTTCCGCGATCCCTACGGCATCCGGCCGATCGTGTTCGGCAGCCGCGAGACCGAGCAGGGCACGGAATACGTGATCGCCTCGGAGTCCGTCGCGATCGACGTCCTCGGCTTCAAGCTGCTGCGCGACATCGCGCCCGGTGAAGTGGTCTTCATCGGCAAGGAAGGCGAGGTCCACACGCGCCAGTGCGCCGAGCAGCCGCGGCTGTCGCCGTGCATCTTCGAGCACGTCTATCTCGCGCGACCGGACTCGATCATCGACGGCATCTCGGTGCACAAGGCCCGCATGCGCATGGGCGAGGCTCTCGCGCGCAAGATCAAGCGCGAGTGGCCGGACCACGACATCGACGTCGTGATCCCGATCCCCGAAACCTCGCGCACCGCGGCCCGCGAGCTCGCCCACTCGCTGGGCGTCGCCTACCGCGAAGGCTTCATCAAGAACCGCTACATCCCGCGCACCTTCATCATGCCGGGACAGGCGCTGCGCAAGCGCTCGGTGCGCCAGAAGCTGAACGCGATCGACCTCGAGTTCGAAGGCAAGAACGTGCTGCTCGTCGACGACTCGATCGTGCGCGGCACGACCTCGATGCAGATCATCCAGATGGCGCGCGAATGCGGCGCGCGGCGCGTGTATTTCGCCTCGGCCGCGCCGCCGGTGTGCTATCCGAACGTCTACGGCATCGACATGCCGACCGGCGAGGAGCTGATCGCGCACGACCGCTCGGTCGAGGAGGTCGCGCGCCTGCTCGGCGCCGACCGGCTCATCTACCAGGAGCTCGGCGATCTGGTCGAGGCCGCGCGCAAGGGCAATCCCGCGATCGAGGCCTTCGATCTGTCCTGCTTCAACGGCGAGTACGTCACCGGCGACGTCAGCGAAGGCTATCTGAACCACGTCGAGGCGCAGCGTTCCGACGAGGCGAAGGCGAAGCGCGCGGCGGCGAGCAATGCGTTGCAGGACCTGTACATGACGTCCGGGGTGATTGCCGACGTCGGTTGAGCACGTGCGTTTGACAAGCCGCGGCGCCGCCGCCAAGATGCGGCCCGTCGATGATGCGCCGATTTGAACTCAGCTTGCGGGCGCTATAGAAGCACAGCTAAAGCGATCTTCGCCCCCGGCCACTGCTCCCTCCCGCACCGATTTCGCTGTCCCGGCGCCCCCGTGTCCGACGCGCTGCGTCGAGGAGTTTGCCGATGAACCACGATTTCGATCCCGGGCTCGCGCTCGCCACGCTCGCCTGCCGCGCCGGCAGCGAGCACGGCGCGGAATACGAGAACAGCCCGCCGATCTACGCGACTTCCAGCTTCTGCTTCGACAGCGCCGCGCAGGCCGCCGCGCGCTTCGCGGGCGAGGAGCCCGGCAACGTCTATTCGCGCTTCACGAATCCGACCGTGCGTGCCTTCGAGCAGCGGCTCGCCGCGCTCGAGGGCGGCGAGGCCTGCATCGGCACGGCCTCCGGCATGAGCGCGATCCTGACCACCGTGCTCGGCCTGCTCGGGAGCGGCGATCATCTCGTCTGCTCGCGCAGCGTGTTCGGCACGACGGTCAGCCTGTTCACGCTGATCGCGAAGTTCGGCATCGAGACCACCTTCGTCAATCCCGTCGACGTCGACGCCTGGGCGGCGGCGATCCGGCCGAACACGAAGATGCTGTTCCTCGAGACGCCGTCGAACCCGCTGACGGAGATCTCCGACGTCGCGGCCCTCGCCGCGCTCGCGCGCGAAGCCGGCGCCTGGTTCGTCGTCGACAATTGCTTCTGCACGCCGGCGCTGCAGCGTCCGCTGGCGCTCGGCGCGCAGATCGTCGTGCATTCGGCGACCAAGTTCCTCGACGGCCAGGGCCGCTGCGTCGGCGGCGCGCTGATCGCCCCGGCCGAGCTCGTACAGCAGAAGCTGTTCCCGTTCCTGCGCACGGCCGGGCCGTCGATGAGCCCGTTCAACGCCTGGGTGTTCCTGAAGGGCCTGGAGACGCTGCCGCTGCGCATGCTGGCGCAGAGCGCGACCGCGCTCGCGATCGCGCGCTTCCTT
>JBFWSI010000376.1:0-4652 GCA_050248455.1 Gammaproteobacteria bacterium
CGGCCTGCTGTCCGCGGAGGACTATGCGCTGCTGATGGGCAGCCTGCTGGTCTTCGGCCTGCTCGCGGTCACGATGGTGCTGACGCGACGCATCGACTGGTACGCCTTCGGCGCCGACACGACGCAGCGGGCCGCCTGAACCGACGGACGACGGCTGCCGGTGCGGCCGTCGTCTTCCCCTCCCTCTTCGTGCTCTTCCGCCTGCAGGTGCCATGCGATGTGCCCGTGCCCCGCGTCTCTCCGTTCTTCGACGCCCGTGAACGAACGTCCCGCCCGTATGCTGGCCGGCGGTGCCTGCCTGTTCGTGGGCGCCATCGTCGTCCTCGCCGATCTCGATCTGCTGCCGACCTGGCTCGCCGCGATCCAGGGCTTTCCCGGCGGCGACAAGCTCGGGCACGTACTGATCTACGGCGCGCTCACCGCCGCCGTCGACGGCTTGCCGTGCCCGCGCGGCGGACGCTGTCGCAGCGGGCGACTGGGCCTGCTCGCGTCGGGCATCGCGCTCGAGGAAATCTCCCAGGCCTGGGTCGCCTCCCGCACCTTCTCGCTGCTCGATCTGGCGTGCAGCGCGACAGGCCTGGTCCTGGCGATCGCGTGGCGCAGGCGCGCGCGAAGCCGCGAACGCCCCGCCGACCGCAGTCCGGCTTCGTAGCCCGGGTGCAGCGGAGCGGAACCCGGGATCTTCAGCGAACCGATACGCCGCATCCCGGGTTACGCGCTGCGCGCTCCGCTCGGGCTACAAAAGGCCTGCCCTGGCTTTACGACGTCCCCGGCGCGAACGCCTCCTCCAGCACCGCGAGCAGCGCTTCGCGGGCGACGGGCTTGACGAGCACGGCCGCGAGTTCCAGGGTCTGCGCGCGCTGCGCATCGAGACGCGCGCTGTAGCCCGTGCACAGCACGATCGGCAGGCGAGCGCCGCGCGCACGGAGCGCGGCGGCGAGCGCATCGCCCGTCAGGCCCGGCATCGTCTGATCGCTGACGATCGCATCGTAGGCACCAGGGTCCGCATCGAAGGCCGCGAGCGCCTCATTGCCGTCACCGAAGGCGCTCACGCGATAGCCGACTTCGCTCAGCACTTCGCGCCAGTATTCGGCGAGCATCAGTTCGTCGTCGACGATCATCACGCGGCGACCGGGCGCGCGGGCCGCGGCCATCACCGCCGGCGGCGGCGGCGCGCGTTCGTCTACACGCAGCGCGAGCGGCAGCAACACCTCGAAGCGCGCACCGCTGGCGCCGCTGCCGAGGAGGATGTGACCGCCGTGGCGGTGGACGATGCCGTGCACGACCGACAGGCCCAGGCCGGATCCCTCGCCGACGCTCTTGGTCGTGTAGAACGGCTGGAAGACCTGCGCGCGCAGCGCCGGCGGCACGCCTGCACCGGTGTCCTCGACCTGCAGCACCACACAGTGCGTGTCGAAGTCCTGGCCGCAGGCCGTGCAGGTGCCCGTCATGTGCCGCGCCCCGTGCACTTCGATGCGCAGACGCCCGACGCCGGCCATCGCGTCGCGCGCATTGATCACGAGATTCATGACGATCTGCTCGATGTCGACGCGCTCGGCCTGCACCGGGGGCAGCTCGGCATCGCATTCGAGCTCGATTGCGATGCTCGACGGAATGGTCGCGCGCAACAGCCGCAGGCTGTCCTCGAGCACGGGGCGCAGCGCGAGCGGCGGCGGCCGCTCCGTGGCTTCGGGCGGGCGGCTGCGCGCGAAGCCCAGCATCTTGGAGACGAGGTCGCGACCGCGCTCGCCGGCGATGCGGATGGCGTTCAGGTAGTCCTCGAGCTTGGCATCGCCGCTCGCCCGCGCCCGGCGCGACGCGAGCTCGCCGTAGCCCAGCACGGTCGCGAGCAGGTTGTTGAAGTCGTGCGCGATGCCGCCGGTCAGCTGCCCGATCGCCTCGCGCTTCTGCATCTCGATCACCTGCGACTGCAGGCGCAGGCGCTCGGCTTCATCGGCATTGCGCTTGCGCAAATCGCGGGCGACCGCCATCGCGACGTGGCTGCCGTCCTCGCGCTGATGCACGAGCGTGACCGACACGTCGATGGGGATGCACGTGCCGTCGCCGGCGGCAACCTCCAGCTCCACGTGCAGATGGCCCGCGGAACGGGTCTGCACGGTGAGCGCGGAGAGGCGCGCGGCATCGACGGTCGGCAGCAGCTCCGCCACCGTCATCGTCCGCACTTCCTCGCGCGTGCGCTTGAGCAGGCGCTCGGCGGCAGCGTTGACGTCGATGAAGGGCATCGGCCCATCGTCGGGCGGCACGGCGAAGGTCGCGATCGGATCGATGCTCTCGTCGAACAGCGCGTGCAGATAGCGTTCGCTCGCGCGCAGCGCCTCCTCCGCGGCACGCCGTGCGGTGACGTCGCGCGCGACGCCGATGAGCCCGATGCAGTGGCCGGCCTCGTCGTACACCGGCGACTTCTTGACCAGCACCCAGCCGACTTCGCAATGCGGCGTGCGCCAATACTGCTCCCGTTCGACGACGCTGCCCGAACCCGTCACCTGGAGATCTTCGGCGTGCCAGCGCGCGGCATCCGCGGGGAAGAACAGCTCGCTCTCGGTATGTCCGACGACCTCGGCGACCGGCTTGTCGACCATCGCCGCGAAGCGCGAATTGCAGCTCACATAGCGGCCATCCAGATTCTTGCGCCAGACGTAGTCGGGAAGCTGATCGGCGAGCATCCGATATTCGCCGAGCAGGCGCTGCTGCGCCGCGTAGAGCGCTTCGGCGCGGCGCCGCGCGAGGTGCAGCGCCTCGCAGACGAGGCTGCTGCCGATCGCGAGCACCAGGAACAGGCCGAACCGCGTCAGCTGGGTGGCGGCGACCTCGCTGCGCGCGGACTGGTCGATCGCCGCATGATCGGAAATCAGCATGCCCGCTGCCGCGACGGCCGTCGCGGCGAAGCCCGGTCCCGCGCCGCCGAACAGGCCGCCGAGCGTGACGGGGATCAGGAATACGCTCATCAAGGTACGCAGCACGTGCTGCGGAGGCAGGGTTTCGCGGAAGACGAGCATCGCCAGCGTCAACAGGACGGCGATGACGTAGGCGAGGCCCGTGCGCGAGCCGCGTCCCGTACCGGCCGGCACCTCCATCGACGCGACACCTCGGTCGCGGCCCAGATAGCGCAGCAGGCCGTAGAGCACCAGCGAAGTCACGCCGACGAACACGAGCCCCTTGTAGGTCGAGAAGCGCAGGCGCTCGAGCGGTTCGACGTAGCGTTCGAGCAGGTAATCGGAGGCGACGATCCACAGCGTCGCGACGAAGGCATAGACCGCGGCGATGCGCGCGGACAGCGGCCGGTTGCCGAGGAAATCGCTGCCGGCGGCTGTCCTCTCGTTCATGCGCGGAGCATAAACGAGGGCGCCGCCGTCACCAATCGGCCGCCGCTCTCATGGCCGCGCGCGCAGCGCGAGCGTCGCCAGCAGGCCGACCGCGGCCCCGAACATCACGTAGTAGGCCGCTGCGATCGGTTGCCCGGTGACCGCGATCAACCAGGTGACGAAGAACTGCGCGAAGCCGCCGAACAGCATCACCGCGAGGTTGTAGGCGAGCGAGAGCGCCGTCGAGCGCACTCCGGCCGGAAACTGCTCGGCGACCGCCGTCGACAGGGGGCCATAGAAGATGCCGATCAGCGTGCACAGGGTCGCCTGCGTCACGATCAGCGTCGAGAGATCCGGCTGCGCGTGCAGCCGCTCGAACAGCGGCAGCAGCGCGAGCAGGCAGGCGACGCTGCCGACGATCATCGGTGGCTTGCGCCCGACGCGATCGGACAGAGCGCCGACGGCCGGGATCACGGCGGTCAGACACAGCAGCGCGATGATCTGCGCCGTGAACGCGTCCTCGAGCGGAATGCCGAGCTGCGTGCGGGCGAAGGTCGGCATGTAGATCAACACCACGTAGTAGGTGATGGTGCCGCAGATGATGAGGCCGAAGGTGACCGCCACGCTGCGCGCATGCGCCTTCAGCATCGTCGGCAGCGACAGGTTCGCGCCCGGCGTCGCACGCGCGCGCTCGAATTCTTCGGTCTCTTCGAGATGACGCCGCACCCACATGCCGACCGGCCCGATCAGGAGGCCGATGGCGAAGGGCAGGCGCCAGCCCCAGCTGTCGAGCTGTGCGGGCGTCAACACCTGCGTGACGAACCAGCCGGCGAGCGCGCCGCCCAGCGCGGCGAGGCTCAGGCCCACCTGCTGCAGCGAGCCGTACAGCCCCTTGCGGCCGGGCGGCGCCACCTCGACGAGGAAGGAGGTCGCGATCGCGAACTCGCCGCCGGTCGCGAAGCCCTGCAGCAGGCGCGCCAGCACGACGATCAGCGGCGCGGCGATGCCGATCGCGGCATAGGGCGGTGCGCAGGCAATCATCGCCATCGCGAGCGTCATCAGCCCGATGATCAGCTGCAGGGCTGCCTTGCGTCCGCGCCGGTCGGCGTAGATGCCGAGCACGATGCCGCCGATCGGGCGCATGAAGAAGCCGACGCCGAAAGTCGCGGTCGCCTTCAGGATGCGGTTGAGCTCGGTATCGCCCGGGAAGAACTGATTGCCGATGATGACGGTGAGCGCCCCGTAGACGACGAAGTCGTACCACTCGAGCGCATTCCCAATGACCGCCGCCGCCACTTGCCGGGCGTGCGGGGCCGCATTCCTTGTTTT
>JBFWSI010000377.1:0-4649 GCA_050248455.1 Gammaproteobacteria bacterium
GCCGATCGTCGAGATCGAAGGCACGGCAGACGCGAGCCCGGCGCCGGCCGCGAGCCCGGCGCCGACCGCCGCCGCCCCCTCTGCCGCGCCGGCCGCGGCGCCGATGCCCGCGCTCGATCCCGCGATGGACGCGCCGACCGCGCCGGCCGCCCCGGCCGAAGTCGCGCACGTCTATGCGAGCCCCGCGATGCGCCGTCTCGCGCGCGAGCTCGGCGTCGATCTGCACGAGGTGCGCGGCAGCGGGCGCAAGGGCCGCATCCAGCGCGAGGACGTCGTCGCACACGTCAAGCGCGCGATGGGCGAGCGCCGCGGCGCGGCGCCGTCCGGCGGCGGCGTCTTTGCGCTGCCGGCCGCACCGGTCGTCGACTTCTCCCGCTACGGTCCGGTCGAAACGCAGCCGCTCAGCAAGATCCGCAAGGCGACCGGCCAGAACCTGCATCGCAGCTGGGTGACGATTCCGCACGTCACGCAGTTCGACGAAGCCGACGTCACCGAGCTCGAAGCCTTCCGCAAGGCAAAGGCCGCGGCGGCCGAAGCGGCGCAGACCAAGCTCACGCTCGTCGCCTTCATCGCGAAGGCGGTGGCGGCCGCGCTCGCCAGGTTTCCCGACTTCAACGCCTCGCTGAGCCCGGACGGCGAGTCGCTGGTCTACAAGCAGTACTGTCATCTCGGCATCGCGGCGAACACCCCGCGCGGGCTGCTCGTGCCGGTGGTGCGCGATGCGGACCGCAAGGGCGTGTTCGAGCTCGCACGCGAGATCCGCACGCTCGGCGGCAAGGCGCGCGACGGCAAGCTGACGCCGGCCGAGATGCAGGGCGGCTGCTTCACGATCACCAGCCTGGGCGGTGTCAGCGGCACCGCGTTCACGCCGATCATCAACCCGCCGGAAGTCGCCATCCTCGGCGTCTCGCCGGCGGCGACGAAACCGGTGTGGCGCAACGGCGCCTTCGAGCCGCGCCTGCTGCTGCCGCTGTCGATGTCCTACGATCACCGCGTGATCGACGGCGTCCTCGCCGCGCAGTTCACGCGCTTCCTCGGCGAGGCGCTCGGCGACCTCCGCGAGCTGCTGCTCTGAGGATCGCGTGCCCACGCCGCCGCCGCTCGCGCGGTTCTCGATCTGCGTGCTCGAGGACGAGGCCTCGCGCCTCCTGTTCCTGCTGCGCGCCCACGACAGGCCGCTGGGCCCGGACAAATGGGGTTTTCCGGCCGGCCACATCGAGGACGGCGAAACGGCCGAGGACTGCGCGAGGCGCGAGCTGCGCGAGGAAATCGGCGACACGCACGTCGTGACCGAACTCAGGCGCCTGGGGCCGCTGCGCGACACGCTGTGGGGCGGCATCTACGAGCTGCATCTCTTCCACTACCGCTGGCACCGCGGCACCGTCGCGCTCAACCACGAGCACGTCGCTCACGCCTGGCTCGGTCCCGGCGAGCATCTCGCGCTGCCGGTGATGGACGGCATCGACGAGGACATCCGCCTGCTCGGCGTCTGGCCGCTCGAGAAGCTGAACGCCGCCAAGCTGCCGGCCGCGCTGCGCGGCGAGATAGGATGAGCGAGCACGTCGATCTCGCCTATGACGAGCTCGGCGACGGCCCGCCGCTGCTCATCCTGCACGGCCTCTTCGGCTGGGCGCGCAACTGGCAGAGCGTCGCGCGCGCGCTGGCGGATCGCTACCGCGTGCTCGCCGTCGATGCGCGCAACCACGGCCGCTCTCCGCACACGACGGCGATGGACTACCGGCTGATGGCGGCAGACGTCGCGGCGCTGATCGACCGCCTGACGCCGGGCGCGGTGACGCTGCTCGGCCACAGCATGGGCGGCAAGACCGCGATGACGCTCGCGCTGCTCGAGCCTGCACGCGTCACGCGCCTCATCGTCGTCGACATCGCGCCGCTCGCAACCCCCGATCAGCACACCGCGATCATCGATGCGATGCGCGCGCTGCCGCTGGCCGAAATCCGGCGCCGCCAGCAGGCCGAGGAGGCACTGGCCGCCGCCGTGCCCGACCGCGACGTGCGGCTCTTCCTGCTGCAGAACTTCCTGCCCGGCGCCGAGACCGGCGCCTGGCGCTTCAATCTCGACGGGCTGCGCGCTGCGATGCCGGCGCTGATCGACGCCCTGCCGGTGCCGGCGGACTCGCGTTACGAAGGCCCCGTGCACGTGATCCGCGGCGCGCGCTCGGACCGCGTGACGGCGGCGACGCTGGCCGCGATGCGGCCGGCCTTCCCGCACGTGTGCCTCCACACCGTCGCCAACGGCGGCCACTGGCCCCACGCCGAAGCGCCGGCCGAGTTCCTGCTGGCGCTGGAGGACGCGCTGGCGGTGTGACGACGGGCCGCGGCAGCGGCCGCTCAGTTCACAGCGCGATCGCTGCCCGTCCAATAGCGCGCGCGGATCGCCTTCTTGTCGGTCTTGCCGACCGGCGTCTTCGGGATCTCGGCCCAGATCTCGGCCGACTTCGGCGTCTTGATTGCACCGAGCGCCGGGCGCACGCGCGCGATCAAGGCGTCGGGCGCGAGGCTGGTGCCCGGGCGCAGCACCACGATGGCCTTGACCGCCTCGCCCCACTTGTCGTCCGGCACGCCGACCACCGCGCACTCCAGGACTTCGGGCAAGGCCAGGATCGGCGCCTCGACTTCGGCGGCGAAGACATTGAAGCCGCCGGTGATGATCATGTCCTTCTTGCGGTCGACGATGTAGAGGTAGCCGTCGTCGTCGAGGTAGCCGACATCGCCGGTATGATGCCACCCGAACTTGCGCGTTTCGGCAGTGGCCTGCGGCTGGGCGAAATAGCCGGGCGTGACCAGGCCACCGCGACAGCAGATTTCGCCGCGCTCGCCGTTCGGCAGCATCCGGCCCTCGTCGTCCAGGATCGCGACGCGCGTGGCGGTGGTGACCTGGCCCGCGCTCCTGAGCCGTTCGGGGTGATCGCCGCGGGCCGCCGCGGCAACGACCTTGGGCGACAGCCAGGAGATCAGCATCGGCGCCTCCGCCTGCCCGAAGCACTGGCAGATCACGGGTCCGAACACCGCCACGCCTTCGCGGAACTTGTCCGGCGACACGGGCGCGGCCGCGATCAGGAGCTGGCGCAGGCTCGACGTGTCGCGCGGCCTGCGCCGCGCCTCGTCGAGCAAGGCGTAGTAGGCGGTGGGCGGCAGGAAGACATGGGTCACGCGCTCGCGCGCGATCGCGTCCAGCACCGCCGCGGCATCGAACGCAGGCAGCACGACCGTGGTGCCGCCGACCGCCGCATAGATGCTGATCACCGCGCCTGCCGCGTGGGTGATCGGGGCGACCGCCAGGTGCACGACGTCCTCGGTGTCCTCGCCGATGTAGTGGCGCAGGCCGAGTTCGATCATCGTGCCGATGGCGCGATGGCTGATCTCCACGCCCTTGGATGGCCCGGTCGTGCCGCCGGTGGGCCAGCGCGCGAATACGCCATCCGGCGCGCCGAAGGGATCGGAAAGATCGGGCAGCGCCGCCCCATCTCCGAGCGCCTGCAGTCCGGCGAGAGAAAGATGCCCGGGCACTTCGCCGTCGAAGCAGATCGCGGCGCGCAGCTCGGGCAGGTGCGGCAGCACGGCCTCGACCTCCGCCAGCACGGAGGAGTGGAAGAACAGCCAGCGCGTCTGCACGTAAGCCATGTACTTGGCATTGCTCTGCGCCGCGTTGCGCACGTTGACCGGCACCCACGCGCCGCCCGCGCGAAACGCGCCGTAGATGCACACCACCGCGAGCGGATGATTCGGCGAGAATACCGCCACCGAATCGCCGGGCACGAAGCCGGACGCGTGGAGTCCGCGCGCGATGGCCTCGGTGAGCGCCCGGGCCTCGGCATAAGTGCAGCTGATCTCGCCGCCCCGCACGAACACCGCGGCCGGCTTCGAGCCGGCACCGCGGTCGAAATAGTCAATGGGTCGCATCGTCTGCCTGTCCTCGATGGCTAAACAGCTGAGCGCAAATAGGCGCCGCCGCGTGTTCGTTTACCGTCGTTCTCGCGCAAGCGGGCATGCGCTAGCGAACAGCCGGTGGAGTGCATTTGCGCTCCCGCTATCTAAATGGCCGAGCATAAATACGCTCCACTGCGTATCGTTTACCGTCATTCCCGCGCAAGCGGGAATCCACGCCTGACGACGAGGTCTGTGTCGGGCGATTCTTCATTCTGTGCTGGACGCCGAGGGACTGCGTGGATGCCCGCTTGCGCGGGCATGACGAAGGAGGCTTCGACATAGGTGGCAGCAAGTGGAGCGTATTTGCGCTCGGCTATATAGTCCGGAGGAGGCTCTGTAAAGCGCCCTCGCCCGTTCAAGCCTGGCGCCAGGCGGCGAGCCGCGCCAGCACGCGTTCGGGCACGGCAGTGGCCGGCACGCTCGCGTAATGAAATCTGCTCGCCGCCGCGGGATCCGGCGCCGCGCCGTCCCAGAACGCCGGCGACAGCACGTCCCCATATACCGCGCCCGCGATCGCGCGCGGGGCGATCACGAAGTCCATCGGCGTGGCCTCGCCGACGAAGTCGCTTGCTTCGGGCAGACGCAGTCCCAGGTCCCAGCGGTAATGCGCGGCGACGTTGACGACGGGTCGATACCACTCCAGCTCTTCCGCACACGCAGGCTCGGCGCCGGCTGTTTCCTCCAGCAGCAAGCCGTCC
>JBFWSI010000378.1:0-4632 GCA_050248455.1 Gammaproteobacteria bacterium
CCCATCGTCGCATTGCCCTGCGGATCGAGATCGATCAGCAGGACGTTGCGTCGGGTCGCGGCCAGCGACGCGGCGAGGTTGACGCTCGTGGTCGTCTTCCCCACCCCGCCTTTCTGGTTGGCAATTGCGAAGACTGTGGCCATCACGGCTCTGGCTGCTGCTGTTGTCGTATGTTCGCCAGCGCCACCGGGAAAGATGCGGGAACTCTGCGACAACGGAGTTTCCGCGGGCCATGAATGGCCCGCTCGCGATTCGAGTGACGGGCACCGGATTCGCTTCCCTGGGAGGCGCGGGTCGAGGGCAACCGATTATGGCACAAAGCCTCGGCCGGGCCGCAGCTCATTCGGCCCCGGTCCCGAGCCGTGCGCAGTCGATCGCGACGAGATGGCGCGCGGTCCAGCCGGGCACCGCGAGCGGGATCAGCGCGCAGGCCGCGGCGTCGGCGCCGAGCGCCGCGATTTCCTCGTGCGGCGCCAGGCCCTTGGGCACGAGGAGGCGGGCGCGATGGGCATGGAGCCCGGCCGTGGTGCGCAGCACGTAGTCCAGGGAGCCGACCGCCTGACAGAGGATCAGATCGAGCGCGGCCGCGGGCGTCCAGTCCTCGCCGCGCGCGCAGTGCACTTCGACGTTGGCAAGACCGAGCTCGAGGCGCGCCTGCTCGAGGAAACGCGCGCGACGCGCGCGCGGCTCGACGAGATGGAATCGACTCTCGGGCAGCACGATCGCGAGCACGATGCCAGGCAGCCCGGCACCGCTGCCGAGATCGGCGATTTCACGGCCGGCGACGTGGGGCCGCAGCGCGAGCGCGTCGACGATGAACTTGCGCGCGAACTCGGCGGCGTCCTCGGCGCCGGTCAGATTCGCGACGCGGTTCCATTTGAGGACCAGCGCCGCGTAGCGCACGAGCGTCGCGATCTGCGCGGGCGTGAGCGTCTGACCGAGCGCGGCCGCACCGTCGGCGACGATCCTCGCGACCGTCGCGGGATCGACCGTGCGGGAGGCGCGCCGCTTCACGCGCTCGCGGCGGCGCCGCGCGCGCGGTGGCGTTTGACGTAGACGAGCAGCAGCGACAGCGCCGCCGGCGTCACGCCCGAGATGCGTGCAGCCTGGCCCAGCGTATGCGGCCGGTGGTGCAGCAGCTTGGCGAGGATTTCGCGCGACAGGCCCGGCACGGCGCGGTAGTCGAAGTCCTCGGGCAGCTCGGTGTCGGCATGTCGCGCCGTGCGCTCGATTTCGTTCTGCTGGCGCGCGAGATAGCCGCTGTAGCGCGCATCGATCTCGAGCTGCTCGACGACTTCCGGATCCGCGACGCCGGGGCCGACGCCGGGCAGCCGCATCAGCGTCGCATAGTCCATCTCGGGCCGGCGCAGCAGATCGGCCAGCGACTGTTCCTTGCGCAGCGGCTGGCCCAGCAACTCCGTCGCGAGCGCAGCGGGCAGGCGCTCCGGCGTCAGCCACTGCGTCGCGAGCCGCGCGCGCTCGGCGTCGAAGGCGGCGCGCTTGGCTTCGAAGCGGCGCCAGCGCGCATCGTCGACGAGGCCCAGCGTGCGGCCGATCGGCGTGAGCCGCAGATCGGCGTTGTCCTCGCGCAGCAGCAGGCGATACTCGGCGCGGCTCGTGAACATCCGGTAGGGCTCGGTGGTGCCGCGCGTGACCAGATCGTCGATCAGCACGCCGAGGTAGGCCTCGTGGCGGCGCGGATACCAGGGCTCGTGGCCCTGCACGCGGCGCGCGGCGTTGAGGCCGGCGACCAGGCCCTGCGCCGCCGCCTCCTCGTAGCCCGTCGTGCCGTTGATCTGGCCGGCGAACCACAGGTTGCCGATCTGCCGCGTCGCGAGCCAGGGATGCACGCCGCGCGGATCGAAGTAGTCGTATTCGATCGCGTAGCCCGGGCGCGTGAGATGGGCCCGCTCGAAGCCCTCGATCGAGCGCACCAGCGCGAGCTGCACGTCGAAGGGCAGGCTGGTCGAGATGCCGTTCGGATAGACCTCGCGCGTGTCCAGGCCTTCCGGCTCGACGAAGATCTGGTGCGAGGGCTTGTCGGCGAAGCGCATCACCTTGTCTTCGACCGACGGGCAGTAGCGCGGGCCCGTGCTCGCGATCTGGCCGTTGTACATCGGCGAGCGATCGATCGCGCCGCGGATGATCTCGTGCGTGCGCTCGTTGGTATGAGCGATGTGGCAGTCCACCTGCCGCGGATGCCAGGCGCGCTCGCCGACGAAGGAGAACACCGGCGTCGGCGCGTCGCCCGGCTGCGGCGCCAGTCGAGAATAGTCGATCGTCGCGCCGTCGATGCGCGGCGGCGTGCCCGTCTTCAGCCGGCCGACCGGCAGCGCGAGCTCGCGCAGGCGCGCCGAGAGCCGGTTCGCCGGCGGATCGCCCGCGCGTCCCGCCGCGTACTGCGCCGGCCCGATGTGCACGAGGCCGGCGAGGAAGGTGCCGACGGTCAGCACCACCGCGTCGGCGTCGAAACGCAGGCCCATCTGGGTGACGACCGCGACGACGCGCCCGTCCTCGACGACGAGATCGTCGACGGCCTGCTGGAATAGGTCGAGGCCCGGCTGCGCCTCGAGCGCGCGGCGCACGAAGGCGCGGTACAGGGCACGATCGATCTGCGCGCGCGTCGCGCGCACCGCGGGGCCCTTGCTCGCGTTCAGGCGCTTGAAATGGATGCCGCAGTGATCGGCGCCGAGGCCGATGAGGCCGCCGAGCGCGTCGATCTCGCGCACCAGATGGCCCTTGCCGATGCCGCCGATGGCCGGATTGCACGACATCGCGCCCAGCGTCTCGATGCTCTGGGTCAGCAGCAGCGTGCGCACGCCCATCCGCGCGCTGGCGAGCGCGGCCTCGGTGCCGGCATGCCCGCCGCCGACGACGATGACTCCATAGTGCTGGGGATGGCGCATGGGCTGGACTCCCGCGAATGCGGCAGGGTGGGCAGGATAATCGCAAAACACCCGCGCGAAAATGCGCTTGCCGCCGCCTGCGCATCGTTCTCGCATATGGGCCGGCGTGAAACTTCCGCGCGCGCCGAAGGTCTCCGCCACGCAGATTGACGCTCAGGGCGGGCTATGGAACATTTGCGCGCCGCCTGGGGCACGTGGGCCGTTCTCCGCGTGCGCCGGGACCGTTCCGTCGCCGCCGGCACATTCATGCAGTCGAAACGAGAGCGAGGCACGCCGGTGCCGACGGCCCGGCAGCGCACGGGAGCTTTTCGTTAGGGGATACCCGCAATGGACAATCTGATCGAAGTCAGCGACCTGCGTAAGTCGTTCGGTCCGCTGGTGGCCGTCGACGGCGTGTCGCTGCAGATAAGGCGCGGCGAGGTGCTCGGCTTCCTGGGCCCGAACGGCGCCGGCAAGTCGACGACGATGAAGATGATCACGGGCTTCATCGCCCCGACGGCAGGCAGCGTGCGCATCTGCGGTCACGACGTCGCGAGCGAGCCGATCGCCGCCAAGTCGCGCATCGGCTACCTGCCGGAGGGCGCGCCGGCCTACGGCGAGATGAGCGTCGCCGGCTTCCTCGATTTCATCGCCGACATCCGCGGCCTCGCAGGCGAAACCAGGACCCGTCGCATCCGCGAGGTGGTCGGCAAGATTCACCTCGAGCACGTGCTGCCGCAGACCATCGAAACCTTGTCCAAGGGTTTCAAGCGCCGCGTCGGCCTGGCCCAGGCGATCCTGCACGATCCCGAGGTCCTGATCCTCGACGAGCCGACCGACGGCCTCGACCCGAACCAGAAGCACGAAGTGCGCACGCTGATCGGCGAGATGGCGCCGCACAAGGCGATCATCATCTCGACCCACATCCTCGAGGAGGTCGACGCGCTGTGCACGCGCACGGCGATCATCGCACGCGGTCGCCTGCTGTTCACCGGCACGCCGGCCGAGCTCGAAGCGCGCTCGCGCTATCACAACGCGGTGACCTTGACCGTCGCCCACGCGCAGGCTGAAGCGATCGCCGCCGGCCTCGGCGCGCTGCCGGCGGTCGCCGGCGTCGAAGCCGCCGAGGTCGACGCCGCGCGCCGGCGCCTCACGGTGATGCCGCGCGACGGCCAGCCGATCCTCGAGCTCGTGCAGCAGACCGGCCGCGCGAGCGGCTGGGCGCTGGACGAGCTCTACGTGGAATCCGGCCACCTCGACGAGGTGTTCCGCACGATCACGACGACGGCCGGCGCTGCCGGCGAGGTGACGCGCACATGAGCCGCATGGGTACCTTGTCCCGGCGCGAGTTTCGCGGTTATTTCGCGACGCCCGTCGCCTACGTCTTCATCGTCATCTTCCTGTTCCTGACCGGCCTCTTCACCTTCTACGTCGGCGGCTTCTACGAGCGCGGGCAGGCCGATCTCGAGCCCTTCTTCCGCTACCATCCGTGGCTCTACATGCTGCTGATCCCGGCGATCTCGATGCGGCTATGGTCGGAGGAGCGCAAGAGCGGCACGCTCGAGCTGCTGATGACGCTGCCGGTGTCGCTGTTCGAGGCGGTGCTCGGCAAATTCCTCGCCGCCTGGGCCTTCACCGCGATCGCGCTGGTGCTGACCTTTCCGCTCTGGATCACCGTGAACTACCTCGGCGATCCGGACAACACCGTGATCGCCGCGGGCTCTCTCGGCAGCCTGCTGATGGCAGG
>JBFWSI010000379.1:0-4613 GCA_050248455.1 Gammaproteobacteria bacterium
CTCAGGCCTCGGCGGGCGCGGCGAGTGCCTTCTCGCGCGCAAAGTTCGCTTCCATCTGCGGCTTGCCCGCACGGTACTGCTTGGGCCAGGCGATCGGCGTGTAGCCGATCTTCGCGGCCTCGGTCAGCGTCCAGGCCGGATTGGCCAGATGCGGGCGCGCCACGGCGCACAGGTCGGCGCGGCCTGCGGCCAGGATGCTGTTGGCGTGGTCGGCTTCGCTGATCGCGCCCACGGCGATGGTGGGAATGCCGGCCTCCTGACGGATGCGGTCGGCAAACGGTGTCTGGAACATCCGCCCGTACACCGGCTTCTCTTTCTTGCTCACCTGGCCCGAGGAGCAGTCGATCATGTCGGCGCCGACGGCCTTGAAGGCCCTGGCGATTTCCACCGCGTCCTCCGGCGTGATGCCGCCTTCGACCCAGTCGTGCGCGGAGATCCGTACCGACACGGGCTTGTCGTCGGGCCAGGCGGCACGCACTGCCTCGAACACTTCCAACGGATAGCGCAGGCGCTTGGCCAGCGAGCCGCCGTAGTCGTCGCTTCGCCGGTTGGTCAGCGGCGAGATGAAGCTCGACAGCAGGTAGCCGTGTGCGCAGTGCAGCTCCAGCCAGTCGGCGCCGGCTTCGGCCGCCGCGCGCGTGGAGGCCACGAACTGCGCCTTGATCGCCGCCATGTCGGCGCGCGTCATCTCGCGCGCCATCTGGCTCACGCCTTCCAGGTACTGCTGCGGCGAGGCCGCGATGATCGGCCAGTTGCCCGCCTCCAGCGGCTGATCGATGCCGTCCCAGGCCAGCCGCGTGGAGGCCTTGGGTCCCGCGTGGCCAATCTGGATCGCGAACCGGGCGTCGGTGTGCGTGTGGATCCAGTCGGTGATGCGCTTGAAGGCGGCCGTGTGCTCGGGCTTGTAGAGACCCGGGCAGCCGGGCGTGATCCGGCCGTCGGCGCTGACGCAGGTCATCTCGGCGAACACCAGGCCCGCGCCGCCCATCGCGCGCGCGCCCAGGTGCACCAGGTGGTAGTCGCCGGCCACGCCGTCCACCGCCGAGTACTGCGCCATCGGCGAGACGACGATGCGGTTCTTGAGCGTGACCCAGCGCACCGTGTAGGGCGTGAACATCGGTGGCGGCGGCGCCGCGGGCGCGTGCACGCCGGCGCGCGCGGCGAACCAGCGCTCGTAGCCCTCGAGCCAGCGCTTGTCGCGCAGGCGCAGGTTCTCGTGGCTGATGCGCTGGCTGCGCGTGAGCATCGAGTACATGAACTGCTCCGGCTCGAGCTGATCGCAGTAACGCCGGCCGCAGACCTCGAACCACTCCATCGCGTTCCAGGCCGCGTTCTGGAGGCGCAGCGTCTCGATGCGGCGTGCCTCCTGATACTGCGCCAGCACCTCGCCAATCCGATCGGGGCTGTCGCCGAGCCGTTGGAACTGGCGGGTGAGCTCGATCGCGTCCTCGAGCGCCAGCTTGGTGCCCGAGCCGATGGCGAAGTGGGCCGTGTGCACCGCGTCGCCCATCAGTACCACGTGGCTGCCGTTCTCGTTCCTGAGCCACCACTGCTCGCACACCACGCGCTGGAAGTTGAGCCAGGCCGAGCCGCGCAGATGGCGCGCGTTGGTCATCAGCTTCTCGCCCTGCAGGGTGTCGGCGAAGACCTTCTCGCAGAACGCGATGGACTGATCCTGATCGGCCTGATCCAGGCCGTGCGCCTTCCACACGTGCTCGGGGCACTCGACGATGAAGGTGGTGGTCGTGTCGTCGAACTTGTAGATGTGGGCCTGGAACCAGCCGTGCTCGGTGCGCTGGAAGTCGAAGGTGAAGGCGTCGTAGAGCTTGTGCGTGCCCAGCCAGAGGTAGCGGTTGGGGCGCGTGACGATGTCGGGCCTGAAGACGTTTTGATATTTGGTGCGGATGCGCGAGTTGATGCCGTCGCTGGCGACGATCAGCTCGGCGTCGGCGAAGTCCTCGTCGGAGTCGACCTCGGTTTCGAACATCAGCCTGACGCCCAGTGCTTCGCAGCGCGCCTGCAGGATGTTCAGCAGCTTCTTGCGGCCGATGCCGACGAAGCCATGGCCGCCCGATCGGATCACCCGGCCCTTGAACCGCAGCTCGATGTCGTCCCAGTGGTTGAAGGCCTCCTGGATGGCGTCGGCCGTCGGAGGATCCCACCGGCGCATGTTGTCCATCGTGGCGTCGGAGAACACCACGCCCCAGCCGAAGGTGTCATAGGGCTTGTTGCGCTCGACCACGGTCACGTCGTGCGCGGGGTCGAGCTTCTTCATCAGCAGCCCGAAGTACAGGCCCGCGGGGCCGCCGCCTATGCAAACGATCTTCATCGTCTTCCCCTTGCTCAATCTTCGATGGGCCGCACCGGGCTCATGAATCTGCAGGACGCGATTCAATTAACTCTAAAAATTTTAGATGTCAACAATCGAGGCGATCGATTCGGGCCGACTCCGCCGCAGATTACTCGTCGGCGCGCCGGCCGCTCGCCCGATCCCAGTGCGGCAGCGTGTCGATCCGCGCGGCCATGAAGTCGACGAAGGCCCGCACCTTCGGCAGCAGGTGCCGCCGCTCGGGATAGACGACGTAGATCGACACTTCGAGCGTCTGATGGCCCGCGAGCAGGCGCACGAGCCGCTTCTTGCGGAGATCGTCGTGGACGACGAAGGTCGGCATGCGCGCGATGCCCACGCCGTGCAGCACGGCCTCACGCAGCGCGAGGCTGTTGTTCATCCGCATCGAGCCGGCGACCGGAACCGCGATGGACTTGCCGTCCGGGGCGAGAAAATGCCACTCGTCCGCGGAGGTCTGATAGCTGAACGAGACGATGTTGTGCGCGCGCAGATCCTCGGGCGTCCGCGGCGTGCCGTGCCGATCGAGATAGGCCCGGTTCGCGACGATCACGTGGCGACAGGGCGCCAGGCGGCGCGAGATCAACGAGGAATCTGGCATCTCCGTGATGCGCACCGACACGTCGAAGCCTTCCTCGATGACGTCGACCTTGCGATCGTCGAGATTCATCTCGACCGTGACGCCGGGATGGCGCGCGATGAACTCCGGCAGCGCGGGCGCGATGTGCAGGATGCCGAAGGACATCGGCGCGTTGACGCGTAGCACGCCGCTCGGCGTCTCCTGCAGCCGCGACACCTCGGCCTCGGCGTCCTCGATGCGAGATCTTGAAAAGACTATAGCCAGCGTCCGCTAATGCGGCAATGAAGCCGGGGAGGATTGCGACATGGACGTCGCGCCGAGGCCGCGCCTGTTCGATGCGGTGCGAACAGCGGGCAATGAAGCGCGCGGTAATCCCGGCCGGCCTCGCACGACCGGCGTCCTGCCGTGCCCTGCGGCCTAGCTTCGCTACGCACCTTCTAAATGACGGCTGTGACATCCGCACGATGCAGGCGCTGCTGGGCCACGAGGACGTGAGCACTACCATATATATACGCACGTCCCGAATGGGAGCGGGCGAAGCATTAAGAGCCGGTTCGACGGCGCTCGAGCAGCCAGATTTCCAGGCACCCGCTCTTTCGCTTTCTCATCGAAGCAATGGCATCGAGGCCTGAGCATCGCTTCGATGTGTCCGCCATGGCGAAGCTTCGAACCCCCGGATTCCGCTGCGCGCCTTCCGGGCTACGAGAGGAAACGAGCGGAGTTCCGCCTCGACGCCCGCACCGCGACGCCCCTACACTCGGCGCATGACTGCCACGACTCTCAGCGCACCCACGCCGCGGACGCTCGCGCTCACGCAGCCTTTCGACTGGCTCGCCGCGGGCTGGCGGGATTTCAGGCGCGCGCCCTTCATCGGGGTCGTGCACGGGCTCGCGCTCGCGGCCTTCGGCGCGCTGTTGTTCGCCGTCGCGCGCCATCACTTCTGGTTTCTCGCCGGCGCGTTCTCGGGCTTCCTGCTGATCGCGCCAGTGCTCGCCGTCGGGCTCTACGCGGTGAGCCGTGCCTTCGAGCGCGGCGAGCCCGTCGGTCTCGGCGTGATCTGGCGCACGTGGCTGAGCTGGCGCGGGCGCGAGCGTCACGACTGGCGGCTCGTACGCTTCGGGCTCCTGCTCGCGCTGGCGGGCACGGGCTGGGTGCTGACCTCGGCCTCGCTGATCACGCTGTACGCGCCGGCGCCGATCGCGACGCCGCGTGATTTCCTCGATCACGTCGTGCTCGCGCGTGAAGGTTTCCTGTTCGAGATCTGGCTCGCGCTAGGCGGCGTGCTCGCGGCGCCGGTGTTCGCGTCCAGCGTGATCACCCTGCCGCTGCTGCTCGATCGTCGCATCGGCGTGCTCGATGCGGTGCTCACGAGTTGGCGCGCCGTGCTCGCCAATCCGGCGCCGCTCGCGCTGTGGGCGGCTCTGATCATGGGGCTCACGCTGTGCGGGCTCGTGCCCGCGCTGTTGGGCCTCGTGGTGGTCGTGCCCTGGCTCGGCCACGCCAGCTGGCACGCCTATCGCGACACGGTCGACGCCTCGACCTTCCCGCCGCGCGAGGCCGACCGCCCGGCATGAACGGCACGATCCTCGGCTACACCGAGCAGGAAATCGCCGGCTTCGGCCTCACCTTCGGCCTCGCCGCGTTCATGCTCTACATGCTGTTCATCATCGGCCAGCTCGCATGGGA
>JBFWSI010000380.1:0-4574 GCA_050248455.1 Gammaproteobacteria bacterium
GGAAGCGGATCGGCGTCGAACAGGCGACGAGTCCGAGCAGCCCCGGCGGCTGCTCGGCCGCCTGCACCAGCGACAGCGCGGCGCCGGTCGAGAAGCCGACGAGGCAGACCTCGTCGCAATAGCCGCGCAGGATGTCGTAGCCGCGGCGCAGGCTGTCGAGCCAGTCGCGCCAGGCGCGTTCGCGCAGATCCCAAGGCGAGGTGCCGTGACCCTTGAGGCGCACGCCGAGCACGCGGAAATTCGCCTGCTGCAGCCGCTCGGCGAGCGGCCGCACTTCGGCCGGCGAAGCGAGGAAGCCGTGGACGAGCAGTACGCCCAGCGGGCGCGGACGCTCCGCATGCAGCAGGAACGGCGAGGCGTCGGCGGTCGCCGATTCGCGCGCGTTGAGCTCGCGATGCTTCTCCTTGGCGAACAGCCGCCGATCCCACTCGTGCTCGATGCGCAGATCGTCGAAGGCGAGCGCGGCGAAATCGCGCGGCGTGTGCGCGTCCAGCGCGTCCCAGGCCGCGGCGCTCGCGTCCTGGACGGCGGCGAGCGGCGCCACCTCGTTGGCATAGACCTCGATCGGATTCTCGATGCGGATGCTGTCGAAATCGTGTTCCTGGCGCAGCTTGTCGAGCAGCATCAGATCGTCGCCGTCGCGCGCGATCAGCTGCGCGGCGACGGCGGAATCGAGGAACTCGCGCAGCTCCTGCCAGTCGCCGTCGACGAGCTGGCGATAGAGATGCGGATCGTAGAGGCTGCGGTGCAGGTGGATGTCCTTGCGCGGCTGCAGCTTCTTCAGCGCGAGGTAGATCAGCCGCGCGAGCCGGCGGCGATCGAGCCGCGTCTGGCCGTGCTCGAGTGCGATCAACAGCAGTCGCGCGGCGAGGTGGCTCAGGTTCACCGTCACCGCGCGATAGATGTCGCGCATGTAGCGATCGCGCAGGCGCTCGGCGGCGTGCTGGAGGCGGCGGGCCGCGTAGCGGCGCGGCAGCGAGGCGGCGAACCACTCGCGCGCATAGACCGCGTCGAGCGACGGCAGGCGGCGCGCGAGCAGGCTCGCGGTCTTGCGATCGAGCCAGCCCCAGTCGGCTTCCACGCGCACGGGATCGCCGAGCCGGATGTCCATGTCGGTCGCCTTGAAGAACAGATTGCCTTCGACGATCAGTTCCTCGACCGCGCGCGGCGACAGCTTGCCGAACACGAGATCGGCGCCGCGGCGCAGGAAATTATCGTGCACGCGCAGCGGATAGAAGGTGATGTTCGCGGGCACCACGGTCACGGGACGCCGCGCGCGTTCGACGAGGAGCTGTGCGGACGGCAGGCCGAGCTGCTCGGCCCAGTGTTCGACGTCCGCCTGCCGCGCGCGCTCCATGCGCTGCAGGACCGCGAGCTTGAAGACCTGGAGGCCCACCGCCAGTCGCGCCGCCCCCGAGTGATGCTTGCGCCGCCCGCTCGCGCTGCGTGAATAGACGCTGTAGTTGCCCTGCGCATCGACGACCTGGCGGTCCTTCACCATGCCGCCCTCGGGGAAGATCACCACCTTGCGGCCCTTCAGGAGATCGATCGCGAGCAGGCTCAGCAGCTCGGGGTGATCGTTCGGCACCGCGCCGACGTCGCGCAGCAGCCCGGCGAGGCGCTCATTGCCGCGGAAGAAGTCGCCGGCGGCGACCGAGCGGCACAGCGCGCCCGTCGCCTCGTAGATGCAGTACTGCGGAATGAAGGTCTCGGCGCGGGCGAAATGGTTGAAGAGAAAGATGTCGCCGGCGTCGATCTGGCCTTCGTCGTGATGCAGCCGGATGCGTACGCCGAGCAGCTTGCGGGCGCGCTCGAACAGGCGCACGCACCAGTCGTAGACCTGCGGGTTCAGATCGAAATAACCCTGCATGCGGTGACCATCCTTTCGCTGCGCGTCAGTGTAGGCGATGGCGACGCGGCACGCCCGTGCGCCGAGCTCGAAGACGACGACAGCCTGCCCGTGCCTTCGCTATAGTCCACCGAGAAAACGCTTGCGACAGAAGGAGCACGAACATGGATCAGCACACCCCGCTCGCCGATCGCGACCCGACGCGGTCCACGCGCCGCGCCTGGCTGGGCGCGGCCGGCGCGCTGGGCGCGGGCCTCGCCGTCGCCGCCCGCGCGGAGGACACCGGGCACCACGCCCATCATTCAGCGGGCGCGCGCGATCTCGTCGCCGCCGCCAGCCACTGCGTGACCGAAGCCGACGTCTGCGACCAGCATTGCCTCGCGATGTTCCGTGACGGTGACAAGTCGCTCGTCGACTGCGCCGCGCGCGTGCGCGAGCTCGCCGCGCTGTGCACGGCCGCCGGCAAGCTCGCGGTGCAGGAGTCCCCGCGCCTGGACGCACTGCTCGACGTCTGCGCCGAGAGCTGCAAGGCCTGCGAGGACGAATGCCGCAAGCACGAAGCGAAACATGAGGTCTGCAAGACCTGCGCCGACGCCTGCGTCGCGATGGTCGAGGCGATCGCGGCGCACAAGGCGGCTGCTTGATGAAAAGAATCCAGCCACGGAGAGCACGGAGGACACGGAGAAGAAAGGGATTGATTGGAGGTTCCGTGATGCCGGCATCTATCGTCGCGACCGGGTTACGGAGGCGCAGACCCGATCAATCTCTTTCTCCGCGTCCTCCGTGGCTACATGGCTGCGCGCAAATACATTCCATTGGCTGTTCGATAGCGTATGCCCACGTAGGCGCCTCCTCCGTCATTCCCGCGCAAGCGGGAATCCACGCCTGACGAGAAGGTCTCGCGTCGGGCGATTCTTTCTCTGCGCTGGACGCCGGGGTAATGCGTGGATTCCCGCTTGCGCGGGAATGACGGTAAACAACCCGCAAAGGAGCGTAGTTGCGCTCAGTTATATAGATTCTTCTTCCCCCGATTGGCGTCGAATAGCCCAGTCGATGTGTTCCTGCACCAGCGGCGGGGAAGCGTCGCGAGCGGCCTGCAGGGCGGCGAGGACGGCGGCCGAGCGCGGCGCATTGCCGAGGGCGACGGCGAGGTTGCGTCGCCACTGCGCGTAGCCGATCCGGCGCAGCGCCGAGCCTTCGGTGCGGGCCAGGAAGCTGGCCTCGTCCCAGGCGAAGAGATCGAGCAGGCGCGCCGTCGTCAGGTCGTGGCGCGGCCGGAAGTCGGGCTCGGTGGTCTGCTTCGCGTAGCGGTTCCACGGACAGCAGAGCTGGCAGTCGTCGCAGCCGTAGACGCGGTTGCCGACGAGCGGCCGCAGCTCGACGGGGATCGCGCCTTTCAGCTCGATCGTCAGGTAGCTGATGCAGCGGCGCGCGTCGAGCACGTAGGGCGCGACGATCGCGCCCGTCGGGCAGACCTCGATGCAGCGCGTGCAGCTGCCGCAGTGATCCTGCGTCATCGGCGGATCGCTGGGTAGCACGAGATCGGTATAGATCTCGCCGAGGAAGAACCACGAGCCGTCGTGACGATTGATGAGATTGGTGTGCTTGCCGACCCAGCCGAGGCCGGCATTGCGCGCGAGCGGCTTCTCGAGCACGGGTGCGCTGTCGGTGAAGACACGATAGCCGAAGGGCCCGATCGCGGCTTCGATGCGCGTCGCGAGCGTCTGCAGGCGTCGCCGCAGCAGCTTGTGATAGTCGCGGCCGACGGCATAGCGCGACACATAGGCGCCGGCGGGATCCTCGAGCTGGCGCAGCGCCGCCGCCTGCGGCTCGGGCAGATAGTCCATCCGCGCGCAGACGACGCTCAGCGTATTCGGCACCAGCTCGGCCGGGCGGCTGCGCTTCGCGCCGTGCGCCGCGAGCCAGCCCATCTTGCCGTGGTAGCGGCGGGCGAGCCAGGCTGCGAAGCGCGTCTCGTCGGCACCGAGCTCGATGCCCGTGATCCCGATCTGCTGAAAGCCGAGCTCGGCGCCCCAGTCCCGGATCGCCGCGGCCAACGCCGCGGGCTCAGGCCGCGGCATCGACGGGTCCGGGCGCGAGCCCGATGCGCGCGCACAGCGCCTGCCACAGCGCGACGAAGGCACGGGCGCCGGGGCTCGCCGCGGCGAAGGCCAGCACCGGGGCGCGCTGCTCGCCCATTTTCTCGACCAGGCTCGTGTAGGGAATGAAGCTGCGCAGGACCTCGGGATGCTCGGCGGCGAAAGCGCTGACGAGCTCGCAGTGCAGCTGGCGGCGGCGATCGACCATCGAGAAGAACGGCAGCAGCTTGTCCAGCGGCCAGCCCTCGGCGGCCGCGAACTCGCGCAGCTGGCGATAGGCGCGTACGGACAGCGGCGTCGGGATCACGGGCACGAGCAGCCAGTCGGCGACCTCGAACACGTTCTCCGACACGCGCGAGAGATGCGGCGCGCAGTCGAGGATCGCCAGATCGTAGTCGTCGGCGAGCGGCGTGAGCAGCTTTTCGAGGCGCTTCGTCGGCTTCTTCAGCTCGTTCAGCGCGATGTCGAGATTGCGGTAGCCGAGATCCGCCGGCAGCAGATCGAGCAGCGGATAGTCGGTGCCGCGGATCGCCTCGCGCAAATCGCGCTTCTTGTCGAGCAGCCGGGCCGGATTGTCGGTCGCCGCGCGCTCGACGCGGTAGTAGAAACCCGCCGCGCCCTGCGGA
>JBFWSI010000381.1:0-4563 GCA_050248455.1 Gammaproteobacteria bacterium
CCGAGCGCGATCTGCGCCCGCACCAGCCCGGCCTGCGCTTCGACCAGATCGGGATCGCGTTCGAGCGCGGCAGCGTAGAACGGCAGCGCCTCCGCATAGGCTTCACGCGCCACCCGCACGTCGCCGCTCAGCAGCTGCCATGCCGGATTGGCCTCGTCGCGCGCGGCGGCAAGTCGTGCGAGCGCGTCGTCGAATTCACCGCGCAACAGATGGGCGCGGGCGAGCGCGAGCCGGTTGTCCGGCGTATCGCGGCCGAGCGCGAGCGCGCGGCGCAATTCCTTCAGCGCGCCGGCCGCGTCACCGCTCGCGAGCAGGGCCTGGCCCAGCAGCTCGCGCACTGCGCCGTCCTTGGGCTGCGCCTGGACCACCGCCCGCAGCAGCGGCACCGCGCGTGCCGGTTCCCGGCCTTCGAGATATTGCCGCGCGGTGGTGACGGCTTCGTCGCTGCCGTGCTGTGCGCGCTGCGCGAGCCAGACGCCGGCCGCGGCGGCGGCAAGCACGCCGATCAGCGCACCGATCGCGACACGGCGCCGCGTGCGCTGACGCCGTCGGCTCGAACGCCGCGACATGGGGGGTGGGACGCGCGAGCCTCAACCGCCCTGGTCGAGGATGTGGATCAACTCCTGCGCCGGGATATAGCCGCCGAGCTCCTCGCCGGCTTCGGAGTACACGGCGGGCGTCCCGTGCACCCCCATCGCCTCGCCGAGATGAAAGTGCTTCGCGACCGGGTTGTCGCACTTCGCGCTCTTGACGCGCTTGCCCGCCTTCGCATCGGTCAACGCGCTCTTCGGATCTGCGGCACACCATACGGCGACGGCCTTGTCGTAGGATTCGCTGTCGAGCCCCGTACGCGGGAAGGCGAGATAGTTGACGGTCACGCCGCCTTCGTTCAATACCTTGATCTGTTGATGCATTTTGCGGCAGTACCCGCAATCGATATCGGTGAAGACATAGATCGAATGTCGCTTCTTGCCGCCCGTCGCCGCGAAGGTGATCGCGCTCGTGTCGCCGATCTGATGAAAGGCCGCGACGCGCGCCTGCGTGCGGCGCTGATCGGTGAGGTTGACGCGGCCGTCGAGATCGATCAGGTCGCCCTTGAAGACGTACTTCGCATCCGGCGTCATGTAGAGCACGGTCGGCCCCAGCATCACCTCGTAGAGGCCCGGGATCGGTGCCGGCTTCACGCTCGTGACCGTCGCATCGGGGAGTACCGTGCGCAGCCGCGCGGCCAGCTTCGCATCGATCGCTGCGTCGGCGCTGGCGGCGAGCGGTACCGCGAGCAGCGCGGCGACCAGGGTCACGAACAGGCGTCTCTCGTTCATCCGGGATCCTCGAATCAGGGGCAGGGCTTCAAACCGCGTGGCAAGCGGCCGACATCATAAGGACTGCGGCCTGTCCGGGCCACCGCGGCACTGCGCGTGCGCTTCAGACCGCTATCGGCCGGCCGTGTTCCGCATTGAGGGCAAACTCGCTACAGTGCCGGGCACCCGCGGCAACGCCCGCCCGGCCGGGCCGCCACGGGCCGCATGACGGACCATTTACCGGGAGTCGCGTACGCGCAATGGATTCGCAAGCCGCTGCCGATCTTGCAGGCCGCCAACTCGGCAAGTACCGCATCGTCCGTCGCATCGGCGCGGGCAACATGGCCTGCGTCTATCTCGCCCAGGATCCCTTCATCGATAGACCGGTCGCGATCAAGGTCGCGAACCCGGTCGAATACGACTCTGCGGAGGAAGCCGAGCGCCAGCGCCAGCAGTTCTTCGCCGAGGCGCAGACCGCCGGCATGCTGCGCCATCCGAACATCACGGCCATCTTCGATGCGAGCACCGAGCAGGGCTACAACTACATCGTCATGGAATACGTGCCGGGCGGCCGCACGCTGGACCATTACACCAAGCCGGACCAGCTGCTGCCGCCGGAACAGGTCACCAACGTCCTCTACCAGTGCGCACTGGCGCTCGACTACGCGCACCGGCGCGGCGTCGTCCATCGCGACATCAAGCCGCGCAACATCCTGATCAGCGACGCGATGGACGTGAAGATCGCCGACTTCGGCGTCGCCGTCGCGAGCAGCAGCCAGACCGGCGCCGCCGAGGCCTGGGTCGGCTCGCCGCTGTACATGTCGCCGGAGCAGATCCGGCTCGAACCGTTGAGCGGTCAATCCGATCTGTTCTCGCTCGGCGTGCTGGGCTACCAGCTGCTGACCGGCAAGCATCCGTTCGAGGCGTCGAACTTCGAGGCGATCCAGCATCGCATCCTGAACACCAGGCCGGCGGCCCTCGCGAACTTCCGCGCCGATCTGCCCGACATCTTCCAGCGCATCGTCGACAAGGCCCTCGCCCGCAATCTGCAGTACCGCTATCGCAGCGGCGCGGACTTTGCCGGCGATCTGACCCTCGTCTACGACTTCCTGCGCGACGACACGCGCGGCGTATCCCAGCAGGAGAAGTTCTCGCGCATCAGCGGGCTGCCGTTCTTCAAGGACTTCCAGGATCTCGAGCTGTGGGAGCTGATCCACGCCGGCGACTGGCTGCGCGTGCCGGACGGCACGCCGATCGTCAACGAAGGCGACAAGGAAGCTTCGTTCTACGTGATCGTCGACGGGCGGGTCGGCGTGCGCAAGCAGGACCAGGAGCTTCTCGAGCTCGGCATCGGCGACTGCTTCGGCGAGATGGGGCTGCTGCTCGGCCGCGAACGCTGTGCGACGGTGACGTCCCGGCAGGACGCCACCGTGCTGCGGATCCGCGGCGCGACGATCGACCGCATGTCGGTCAATTCTCAGATCAAGTTCCAGCGCGCCTTCCTGTTCGCGCTGATCGACCGGCTGGACGCGGTGACGGAGCGCATGTCCGCAGCGCCCGCGGACGCGACGAGCGATGTCGGGACCTGATCGCCTGTCGCAGACCGCGCGCGGCACCCGCGGCAGCCGTGCCTCGCTGCAGGAACGACGGCTGACGCTGAACGACGTGCTCGCGATGCTGCGTGCGACCAACGTCCTGCAGGCACGCAGCGCACAGCGCCTGCGCAGCGTGCTGAGCGATGGCGATCAGCGCCACCCCTTCGTGCAGGTCGCGGCGCAGAGCGCGCACAGCGACACGACGCCGTCGTATCCGCTCACGTTGGAGACCGTCACGCGGCTCGTCGCCGAGGCGACCAAGCAGCCCTACTACCGCATCGACCCGCTGAAGATCGACGTCGAGGCCGTCACGAGCCTGGTGTCCCAGGCCTATGCGACGCGCTGGCAGTTCCTGCCCGTCGACGTCACCGACGCGCAGGTGACGATCGCGACCGCCGAGCCGATGATCGCCGAGTGGGAAAAGGAAATCGCCCCGATCGTCAAACGACGCATCGTGCGCGTGCTCGCCAACCCAATCGACATCGAGCGCTATCTAAAGGAGTTCTACGGCGTCAGTCGCTCGATCACGCGCGCCGAGCGCAGCAAGGCGGTCGAGCGCGCGAACATCGTCGAGAACATGGAGGCGCTGACGCAGCTCGGCGACGCCGGCGAGCCGGACGCCAACGATCGGCACATCGTCCACCTCGTCGACTGGCTGCTGCAGTACGCCTTCGAGCAGCGCGCGAGCGACATCCACATCGAGCCGCGCCGCGAGCAGAGCAACATCCGGTTCCGCATCGACGGCGTGCTGCACCTCGTGAACCAGATGAGCACGCCGGTCGTCGGCGCGATCGTCAGCCGCATCAAGACGCTGGGGCGCATGGACGTCGCCGACAAGCGCCGGCCGCAGGACGGCCGCATGAAGACCAAGACGCCGCTCGGCAAGGAGGTCGAGCTGCGCCTGTCGACGATGCCGACGACTTTCGGCGAAAAGCTCGTGATGCGCATCTTCGATCCCGAGAAGCTCGAGCAGCCGTTCGCCGCGCTCGGCTTCACCGCCGACGACGTCGCGGCCTGGGAGCGCATGGTGCGCCACACCTACGGCGTCATCCTCGTCACCGGGCCGACCGGCTCGGGCAAGACGACCACGCTGTACTCCGCGCTGCGTCAGCTCGCGCGCCCGGAAATCAACGTCTGCACGATCGAGGACCCGATCGAAATGGTCGAGCCCGCGTTCAACCAGATGCAGGTGCAGCCGGCGATCGATCTGGACTTCGCGAGCGGCGTGCGCACGCTGCTGCGCCAGGACCCGGACATCATCATGGTCGGCGAGATCCGCGATCACGAGACCGCCGAAGTCGCGATCCAGGCGGCGCTGACGGGCCACCTCGTGCTGTCGACCCTGCATACCAACGACGCGCCGTCGGCGATCACGCGCCTGATGGATCTCGGCGTCGAGCCCTATCTCATCGGCGCGACGCTGCTCGGTGTCGTCGCCCAGCGCCTCGTCCGCACGCTGTGCCCGCACTGTCGTGCGCCGGTGCCCTGCGACGTCGAGGCGTGGAAGAGTCTGATCGGCCGCGCCACGGCGCCGCCGCCGCACACGACCAGCGTCGGCCGCGGCTGCGACGAGTGCCGCCAGACGGGCTTCCGCGGCCGCGAGGGGATCTACGAGATCCTGACCGTCGACGATGCGCTCAACGCGCTAATCCGGCCCGGCTGCAATA